>DATJNC010000018.1:0-8598 GCA_035508395.1 Terriglobales bacterium
TTGCTCGATGTGGCAGTGTAGCTGATACCCGTGGCCGTGTTGACAGCCGTCAGCTTCACGCCGGAGACGACGGCTCCTGAGGGGTCGGTTGCCGTGCCCTTGATGCTGGCATAAAGGTTGTCGGCCGCGGCTGGAAGAGAACACAAGAAAGCGAAGACGAGAAGGAGACTTACACCGAACAGGCAGCGTTTCATTTTGACCCTCCACTGGCCAAAATCACTTCGGTAGGAAATTTCGGAAAATGCTCCGATGGAAACAGCTTTAACAGGTGAAGACACAGGTGAATGCACAGTTACTTGTTTGGCAATCGTTGTTCCAAAACGACTGAAATTTAGCGCTTTGTTTTCAGTAGGTTATATCATCTACGTCGCGGGCCTATGGTTTTCGGGAGATGATCGCGCTGCGATCCATGAAAATCCGTATTTTCGCCCCAAATCACTTGAACGCCGAGGCGAGCTTTGCCGGAGGAGGGCCAGGCCTGCCTGCTAGAATGCTGGCGAAATGACCGCACCTTCAAACTACATGGAAGTCACCGCAAATGAGGCGGTTCCGTTGCTGGATTTGCGGCGGCAGTATGAAGAAATTCGGGACGAGGTGCTGGCCGCGATTACGCGGGTTTGCGACTCGCAGGGATTCATTCTGGGGCCGGAGGTGGAGGCGCTGGAGCGCGGGATCGCGGAACTGACGGGAGCGGCCGCAGGGGTGGGGTGCGCATCGGGAACGGAGGCGCTGTGGCTGGCGCTGGTGGCGGCGGGGGTAAAGCCGGGGGATTCGGTGATCACAACGGCGTTCAGCTTCTTTGCGTCGGCGAGCGCGATTGTGCGGGCCGGGGCGACGCCTATATTGATGGACGTCGATGCGGGGACATTGAATCTTGATGCCGAACTGGTGCGGCGAAGGATTCGGGCGAAGCGACCGGAAAATTTGAGCGCGATCTTACCCGTGCATTTGTATGGGCAGTGCGCGGACATGGATGCTTTCGAGGAGATCGGCAAAGAATTCAAGGTCGCGATCGTCGAAGATGCGGCGCAGGCGATCGGGGCGGCGTGGCGCGGGCGAGGCGCGGGATCGATGGGGGCGACAGCAGCCTTCAGTTTTTATCCGACGAAAAATCTCAGTGCGTATGGCGATGCGGGCATTGTGACGACGAATGATCGCGAGATGGCGGAGCATATGCGGAGGCTGCGAAATCATGGCAGTCCGAGGCGGTACTATCACGAGGAATTTGGCTGGAATGGACGGTTGGATGCGATTCAGGCGGCGGTTCTGCGGGTGAAACTGCAGCACATTGGGGAGTGGAATGAGGCGCGGCGGAAGAATGCGGCTCTTTATGATCGGCTGTTTGCGGAGAGTGGGTTGACTGACGCGGGCGCGAATTCGCCGGTGCGGTTGCTCGCGCGCAAGGCGGTGGCGACACATGTGTTTCATCAGTATGTGATTCGGGCGGAGCGCCGCGATGTTCTAAGAAAGTTTCTGGCCGATCGGAAGATTGGGACGGAGATCTATTATCCGCTGCCGCTGCACTTGCAACCTGTGTTTGCTTATCTGGGGTTGAAAGAAGGGGATCTGCCGGTGGCGGAGCAGGCGGCGAAAGAGGTGTTGGCGCTGCCGATGTTTCCGGAGTTGCGGGAGGATGAGATTCGGAGGGTAGTGGGGAGCATCGCCGAGTTTTATTCGTGATCAGCGGTTAGTGATTTGTGGCTGGTGGTTAGTGGTGGGGATTTCGAACAGAACTCGGTCTGAGAATCATACCCTCAGGGGCTAAAGCTCCCTAATTTTTCTGCTCTTCAATCGCAGCGCTAAAGCGCTCCACCACAATCGGCGAAAATCGCGCCGTCTGGGGACCCCGGCGCGACGCGACCCAAAATCCGAATGCAGCGAATGCATGCTGGAATGCCTTCTCTTCGAGCCTGAAACCACTTTTTGCGCGATTAGTGTTTGTGCCGGCGGCCACTCTTCAATGGGTTCGATTTGTGCGAGGCGGAGTGGGCCGGTTCTTCTCCGGGAGCTAAAACGCGGCGCACAATCGGGGTGTTGAGCTTGTATTTGCGTTCGCTGATCTTGCCATCGTCGTCGAGGACGCGAACCGTGAAGACGGGCAGCACGCCTTCTTTATCGAAATTTTCTTGCGAGACAGTCACGGGAAACATGCCTTCCATGCGCTCGCGATAAGCCGTCTCATAGCGATGGCGCTTCACGTTCCAGGTGAAGACGCGAATCTGATTGAAGTCGAAGGGAAGACCGTCTTTGGGTTCGGTGAGGACGGTGAGATATTGGGGGACTTTTTTGTCCTGATCCTGCACCTGGTTCAGGACGAAGAAGGCGACGATGCGCTGGCCTTCGGCGTATTGCGCGATATCGAGTGGCGCGTCGACATCGACCATGCGGGCGAGCACCCAGCCGACGCGGCCGTGACTGTCGCGGACGAGCCACCAGTCTTCAACCACCGCAGCGGGCGCGGCAGATTTGGCGTGCCCGGGGGGCATTTGGGTTTTTGCGGGAGTGGTCGCTTTCGGCGCCTCAAGAACACTCGGATTGGTTTTCTCGTATGCGATCGCGGGCGGCTTGAGGGCCAGTTCGGGCAGCGGCGGAGGCATTGAGGCAGCTTCTTCTTTTCCTTGCTGTTTTTCCGAAGGTTTCGGGGATGGAGGCGCCGCGTGGGCGGGGGGCGGAGCATTTTTTTCAGCTGTGCCGCGCTTGAGGATTGCCAGTTTTTCTCCGGCGACAATCTGGTAGAGGTGATCGGTCTCGCGGCCGGGCTCAACGTGAAGGTTGGTGTCGTTGCGGGTGACGCCCTGGGCCTGTACGGGATCGTTGGCGTTATCGGTGGTGAGCTTCTGGAGCTGATCATAGACCTGCTGGCTGACGAGGTAGCGCTGCTCCATCCATCCCATTTCTCCGGTCGCGGTGCGGACCTTGGCGAAGCGGCGATCGCGGTCGAGGACTTCGACGCGGTCTCCATTTTTGACCAGGCCGGCTTTCTCGTAGACGGCGGCGACACGGTCACGAAGGTTGACCTGGACTCCAGAGACGTAGGCGATTTCGAGGACGCGGCCTCCCGAGTGGCGGCAGGCGGGCAGGAGCGCAAGCGACACGAGCAGTGCGAAAAGTGCGCGGCGGGAAATCACGGTAACTTTTCAATATAACGCCTGCGGGGCGAGAGAGCGGATTGACGGTTGGGTGTCGGGTTTATTGAGTCATTGAATCATTTAGTCATTTAATCATTGAAGATCAAGATCTCTTCGTGCATCGGAAATATGTCGGAGCGCTGGGGTTTCCAATGACTAAGTGATTGAATGACTCAATGTCTAAATAATTTCAGTCGCCGAAGTTGATGCCGATGGCGCGGGCGGCCTGCACTAGTTCGCCACGCGGATCGATGGCTTTCATCTTCCCGACGGCATCGGCGATAGTGACCGCGCGAATGGACTCCTGCTGAAGGCAGACCATTTTGCCGAAGCCGCCAGCGGCGATGAGATCGACGGCGGCGACTCCAAAGCGGGTAGAAAGAATGCGGTCGTAAGGCGAAGGCGAGCCTCCGCGCTGGATGTGGCCGAGTATGCTGACGCGCACTTCTTTGCGAGCCATGAGGGCAATGGCGTCTCCGATCATGTTGCCCACGGGCATGCTGCGCGCCATGTGCTTCATCTCGGGCGGCAGGTGGATGCCTTCGGCCACCACGACGATGGTGAAGCGCTTGCCATAACGATCGCGCGATTCGAGATGCTCGCAGAGCTTGGGCAGGCTGAAGGGAATCTCGGGGATGAGGATGATGTGAGCGCCACCGGCGATGCCGGCTTCGAGGGCGATCCAACCGGCATCGCGTCCCATGACCTCGACGACCATGACGCGATGGTGCGCTTCGGCGGTGGTGTGAATTTTGTCGATGGCATCGGTGGCGGTGTGCAGCGCAGTGTCGAAACCAAACGTGACCTCGGTGGCAAACAGATCGTTGTCGATGGTTTTTGGGACGCCGATGATTTTCAGGCCTTTGCGAAACAGTTCGTCGGCGATCTTCATGGAGCCGTCGCCGCCGATGGACATGATGGCGTCGATGCCGAGTTTGTGCGTGTTGGCGATGACCTCATCGGAGATGTCGCAGATGGTTTTCTGGCCATCCTTGGTGGTTTTGTAACAGAAGGGATTACCGCGATTAGTGGTGCCCAGGATGGTGCCGCCACGCGGGAGGATTCCGCTGACATCTTTGAGGGTAAGTTCGCGGGAACGCTCGGGGTAGATGAGGCCGTCGAAACCGTCGGGGATGCCGATGACCCTCCAGTTGTATTTGAGGAAGGCGGTTTTGACGGCGGCGCGGATGACAGCGTTGAGGCCGGGAGCGTCGCCGCCTCCAGTGCAAATGCCTATGCAGTGAATGTCGGACATCGTAACCGCACATCATAGCGCTGTGCGATCGATGCGAAATGTCACGAATGGACGTAGCGCTCACTATTGCGGTCCCAGGTTAGCGTGCAAGAAACACGCGCGAACCTGGGCCACCCGACTCAGGACGTCGGCGAGTCCGTTAAGTTGGTGGGGGCACGACGCTATATTGAATTTCTTGTCGTAGGGGCCGCTTAGTCCGGGCGGCGGCTTGAGTTGGACTCCTGCCGCCGCGGCTAAAAATTAGTTCGTCACGTTGATATTCACACTAGCTGACGGGCTGCCGTTGATATAGGTGACCGTCAGAACGTAGGGACCCACTGGCACGCCCGTTGGAGTGCAGACCGCCGGGGAGGTTGTCGATACGCAGGTGAATGTACCGGCTGATGGGGTCGTGATCGTCCAAGTGGAAACGGTGGTGACGTCGATCGTCTGGCTGCCGGAGTTCGCTCTGGCATAGAAATTCGTGCCTGAATTTGTGCCGGGCGTGTTCCATGTGGGAGCAGGGCAAGTGCCGCTATTAAATGTTCCCAGGCAAACCTGGAAGTTGGTCACGTTTTGGAGGAAAGAGGTTGCATTGGCGGTTGCGCTAAGGCCTTGGGCCGCGGCAGTGATGGTTGCCGTGCCGCCTTGAGTTCCGGAAACCCCGGTCATCAGTCCGGTGTTGGGATCGATGGTGATTGTGTCGGGGTCGCTACTGGACCAGGAAAGACCGCTCGTAATCTGGTTGCGAGAGTTGTCCTGATAGGTTCCCCATGCCTGCAAAGATACCGATTGGCCAACTTGCACCGTCGGAGTGGGTGGCTGGATCGCAATCGAGGTGAGGGTATTGGGTTGGAAAAACCCGTTACAGCCAGCGCCGAACGCGGCCGCCAGCAGCACTCCAAAAGCGATACCTACCGACAGTTTTTTCCCGGTGAACATACGCCGAACCGCCATAAATTTTGGCCTCAGTATGAATTCATTTTAGCAAAAAGCGGGGCGCTCGCCGGGGGCTAGTAGTGCCATCCTGGTTTCGCACCAAGGCGTCGTACCAGGGTCATGTCAACACTGCGGGGCGCTCAGGGAAAGAACGCGGGAGAGGGGGAATCTTGCAGAAAAAACGTCCTTCGTCCTTCGCTGTTCGCAGTTGGCTGTTGGCTGTTGGCTATTGGCTTATGGCTTATGGACCGCGACCGGCAGTGGCGGAATAGTGTTGCCCGGCAGAGAACAAAAAGTGAGCAGCGAGTGACCAAAAGCGATTAGCGAGAAGCGAATAGCGATTAGCGGATAGCCACCAGCGCGCGCCCGCTCCTACATCTTCTTCTTGCCTGCGTTGAGGATGCGCTCGTCGATGGGCTTGCGGCCGGCGAAGCCTTCGGTGGTGTTGTGCCAATGGGTAATGCCGGTTTCGCCGAGCTTCCAGCAGAGGAGGACGATTTCGCCTCCGACCTTGCAAGGGAAATCGAGGAGGCCGATGTCGAGATCCTTGACCTGGACGCCGGTCGCGTCGATTTCGGCGACGGCGTCTTTGACACGCTGGATAGCTTTTTCGCGCTCAGCCTTGCGGCGGGCAAGATGGACAACGTTGAGAAACGTGCCTCCATTGAGGAAGACAACGTGGGCAGTGTGCTGCAGTTCGTTATCGACGTCTTCGATCAGCTTCTTTCCTGCGATCGCCTGCTTGAGCAGCGATTCGAGGATAGGCAGCAGCGTCTGGGCTTCGTCGAGGGTAAAGGTGCGGGACGACATTCTCTCTATTTTACCGGAACGCGACGATCCTCGTTCTCAGTTCTCAGTTCTCAGTTCTCAGTTCTCAGTTCTCAGTTCTCAGGAAAAGCGAATCGTCTCCGAGGCAGAGAGTCAATCGCTAAATGACTCAATGACTCAATGACTAAATGATTTAATGGCGCAGTGACCGAATGATTCAATGGCGCAATGACTCAGGCGGCTTGTTCGGCGGGTTCGTTGCGGCGCAGCCAAAAGTAAGCGATTGACAGGAAGACCAGGCCGGCGATGCTGTCGAGAATGACATCGTGGACGGTTCCGGTGCGGGAGGGGATGAAGCTCTGGTGCCATTCGTCTAAAGAAGCGACGAACGCGGCGCCGACCCAGGCGAGAACGGACGCGCGCATGAGCAGGTCGCGCGAGTATCCGAGAGTGGCGCGCCATCCGCGCAAAAGAAGAAGCGCGAGCATGCCGTAACCGAGGACGTGTCCGGTCTTGCGCAGATAGAAGTGGAAGACGAGAAAACTGTAAAGATCGATTGGGCCGAAAATTCGCGTCAATAGCGCATAGAGCATCGAGCCGGTGTTCTTCGACGAGAACATGTCGGTGGATTCGATGCTGATGAGGGCGACCCAGACCGCGGCGGGCCACCAGGCGCGAAGAAGGTTGGGACGAGCTGTAGGCAAAGGAGCTTGTCCTCTACTCGACCGCGTAGTTGGGGGCTTCGCGAGTAATCATGACGTCATGCACGTGGCTCTCGCGGAGACCAGCGGCGCTGATGCGCGTGAAGCGCGCGCGCTGCTGCAGGTCAGGAACAGTCTGGCATCCGCAATAACCCATGCCCGATTTCAGGCCCCCCACCATCTGATAAACGATCAGCGAGACGGAGCCACGATAAGGGACGCGTCCTTCAATGCCCTCAGGGACGAGTTTGCCGAGGCGGTTGGATTCTTCTCCGATGACGGGCGCAGCGGTCGAGGAATCGCCATCGGAATTCTGGAAGTAGCGTTCGCTGGAGCCTTGCGCCATGGCTCCAAGTGAACCCATGCCGCGGTAAGACTTGAAGGTGCGGCCCTGATAAAGGATGAGTTCGCCGGGGCTTTCATCGGTGCCGGCAAACATGGAACCGATCATGACGGCCGATGCGCCGGCGGCGATCGCCTTGACGATGTCGCCCGAGTACTTGATACCGCCATCGGCAATGATGGGGACTCCGGCATCGCGAGCGGCGCGAGAAGCCTCGGCGATGGCGGTGATCTGCGGGACGCCGACGCCTGTGACAATGCGCGTGGTGCAGATGGAGCCGGGACCAATGCCGACTTTGATGCCATCGGCTCCGGCGCGAACCAGATCGCAAGCGCCATCGAAGGTTGCGACGTTGCCGGCGATGAGTTCGACCTCGGGTAAGCTGGACTTCACTTTCTTTACAGCTTCCAGCACGAGCGAAGAATGCCCGTGTGCGCTATCGATGGCCAGGACATCGACTTTGGCCTTCGCCAGATCATGGGCGCGTTCGAGAAAGTCGCCAGTGGCGCCAATGGCAGCGCCAACGCGAAGGCGGCCTTGATCGTCTTTGGCGGCGTTGGGGTATTTGAGTTTTTTCTGGATGTCCTTAACTGTGATCAGGCCCTTGAGGTTGTACTTATCGTCGACGACGAGCAGCTTTTCCACGCGATGTTCGTGAAGGATTTCTTCCGCTTGTTCAAGCGTGGTTCCGACGGGCACGGTGATGAGATTGTCTTTCGTCATCACCTTGCTGATGGGGATATCGAAACGGGTCTCAAAGCGGAGATCGCGATTGGTGAGGATGCCGACGAGCTTGCCATCTTTTTGCGTGATGGGCACGCCGGAGATTTTGTATTTCTTCATCACCTCGAGCGCGTCGGAGACCTTGGCGTCGGGCGACATGGTGACGGGATCGACGATCATGCCGCTTTCTGAGCGCTTGACCTTGTCGACCTCGTTGGCCTGCTGGTCGATGGTGAGGTTGCGATGGACGATGCCGAGGCCGCCTTGCTGCGCGATGGCAATCGCCATGTGCGACTCGGTGACGGTGTCCATGGCGGCGCTGACGATGGGGATATTCAAGCGAATGTTGCGCGAGAGCTGGGTCTGCGTGCTGGTGTTCGTGGGAACAACTTCGGAACGCGAGGGAACGAGAAGAACGTCGTCGAAAGTAAGCGCTTCAGGAACCGGGAAATGGATCATAAGATTGCGGGAGATAAACCTCTATTGTAGGGAGCGGAGAGTTATCCCGCAAATCTGTTGCTGCCTTTCCGCTCGCGGTATTCGTGCGGAAGACGAGGCAGCCGAGTGGGAGAAGATTGCCAAAGCGCGGACAACAAGGTAAATTCCCGGTGTTCCGAGATTCGTGGTTGTCGGAGGCGTTATGAGGTCGAGGTCGCCAATTCAAGGCTCGATTGCTCTAAATCTAATCTTTTGTCTGTTTGCGTCGCCTATCAATCTGACCGCTCAGCAGTCACCCTCTGAGGTTCCCAGCGTCACCATTCG
>DATJNC010000019.1:0-19748 GCA_035508395.1 Terriglobales bacterium
GCATGTGACTTTGAGAAGATCAAAATCTCCGAAACCATCGAATCGAGGGGCGAGAAGTCTTGCCACTCGCTGCATAGCGCGCTCTGGCAGGCGGATGCAGACAAGATTCGCCGCATGGCTCCGATTGAATTCATCGGACGCTACATGCCGGAATGGTTCGACTATGCGATTTGCGACGAAATCCACCAGCTTGCGGGCGACACCGCTCAGGGCAATGCCCTCGGCACGTTAGCTTCCTGCACTGACCGGATCGTTGGGCTGACCGGCACACTGCTGGGTGGCTATGCGGACGATCTCTTCAACACGCTCTTCCGTCTGGAAGCGGGACGAATGAAGGAGCATGGCTACGAGTGGGGTACGACAGGACGAAGTTCCTTCATTCAGGACTACGGAGTCCTGGAGACCGTCACCAAGGTAGAACCCGCCAACAACGCCTGCTCGAAGGCGAAATCGACAAGCACGGTCCGCCGCAAGCCGGGAGCGTCACCGCTGCTGTTTGGCGAATTCCTCATGCAGTTGTGCGCTTTTGTATTCCTCGAAGACATCTCCGCGGAACTGCCGCCCTACGAGGAAACTTATCTTAGCGTTCCGATGGATCCCCCGATGCGGGAGGCCTACCGAGAGTTGGAAGATGAGATTCGGAAAGCGTTGAAAGCTCACCGGGGTAACCGTTCGGTATTGAGCATCATGCTGAATACATTGCTGGTTTATCCGGATCACCCGTATGGACTCGGAACCCTCTACGGCAAACAATTCGATTCGGAACTCAAACGCACAGTCCGGTTCGTCATTGCCGAACCCCGTGACCTTGCCGAAGACCGAGTGTACTCGAAAGAGCGCAAGCTGGTCGAAGAGATCAAGAAAGAACTGGCCGAAGGACGCCGCTGCCAGGTCTTTGTCGTATACACCACCAAGCATGATGTGACCGCGCGCCTTCGACGAATCCTCGACAACGAAGGAATCCGCACGGCGGTCTTACGCGCGAGTGTGGACACGTCGAAGCGGGAAGCTTGGTACGCAAGGCAAGTCAAGGACGGCACACAAGTCGTGATCTGCCATCCGAAACTTGTGGAAACGGGTCTGGATTATGTGGAATTAGAAGTCAACGTCTGCAGTTTGACCGAATCGCAAGTCTTGTGAAGAAGGAGAAGAGATGGGCCAATCGGCTAAGAATTGGCGGGCGCCGCCTCGATGGCGGGCCCGCCGTAAAGCTTTTAGGGTTGGGTCGTCTCCGGTGCGTAAACTTGGAAGTTTTTATGCACGTCGAACAGGTTAGGGTCAACCTGTGCGTTGAGCTTGATGCCAGACATCCGCGACACAGTGTGGTACGTCGTCTGGTTTTGCTTGTTTTGCAAAGTTAAGTCGTCCCATAGGGGGAGAAAGTACTCGATAGACCAACACGCTTTCTCGGTCTTAGGCGAATAAACCACGCAAGAAATTCCCTCGACTGAATCTCTTGGACGGTCGCCGGCCTTGGCTTCTTGCAGCAGACCGGGGGGTGTTGGCCGTCCTTTGTGGGCCTCAACTGCTTTGTGGTTCACGAAGTCAAGCTGGTAATGCATGCCCGTGATGTTGTCCTTTAGTGTTCCTCTAGCTATCGCTTTGCCGTCTTCCGTGTCCCAGTGATACAGCTCCGATCCGTCGGTGGATCTGTAGAAATATCCTGAGCGATTGTGGCTTTGAATTTGTTTCCCGTCCTTCAGAATGTGGACCTCCTGATTCACCCGGGCCATCACCGGAGTAAACTGCGCACACAGATATGCGCCGCTCAGGAACAGGAACACACTAACGTTTCGCACGAGAGTTCGAATCAACATCTTTTTACCTCCTTACGCGTTGATTTCGCCGGGCTTGCGCTATGTACATGAGCAGCAGCCCGCGAAATACGTCCCTTCGAACTGACCCTCACACCAGAGATATGCTGCGTTGGCAGAGCAAGTTCCGTTGTCGCAGTAGTTCGGGAGATAGCACTCCACATAGTCGCACCAGCATCCCTCGCAATCACAGCACTGCGCCAAAGCTGAGTTCGGAGCAATTCCGAAAGCCAAGGCGATCACGGCGGTCGCTAACATTTGTCTCAGTTTCATAGGGTAACCTCCTTACCCTGTAGACGCGAAGTGGACGGCTTGGAAAGTTACTACATTATCGAGATCGCGAGGCACAGTGTTATGCCGCTTCGTGTTTCCGTAAATTGTAAAATGCTGAGCGATTAAGTTCCATTTCCCGAACAAGCCGCAAACGAAATATGACCGACCAGCAATGGATCGATATAGCGTAACATTTTCTGCGTTAGCTTCCTGCAGTGTCGAGTCCGAGCCCAAGCTCACGTGGGGTTGGGCCTGCAGGTGTAGGGACGTCAACCAGTTGATCCATCAGTTTTTGCATCGCCGCGACGCCATCATCAACCGCAGCTAGTTCCGCATCGTTCAAGGGTATCTCTTGCCGCAACTGCAACAGGTTGGCCTTGCCCTCAACCAGCTGCGCGTGCGATGAGTTCTTGGGCAGATAGAAGTTACACTTCGCGCATGCCATGCGATGTGGGCACTGATCGAAGAAATCGTAGGTGCAGTAGCCGTGCCCGAGATCGTAGAACTTCCACGGCTCCTGAGCGGCCTTGCCGCTCATTACGGTTTCGCGATCGATCAGCACTTCGACGGCTCTCAAGTTGCGAGCAAAATAGCCGGCATTGCGGTAGGACTTCACGAGCTTCGTAGGGCTGAGGGCAAGATAGTGCTGGGTGGAGTTCGCCCATTTATGCCCCAACCAGTTCTGCAGCTCGAAAAGCGACATCGGATCCTTGGCTGTGAAGAGTTGTGACGCGATCGTGGATCGGGCCCGGTGGCTGGTCAGCCTGCCCAAAGCATCTTCCAGCGGAGCACCCGCTTTCTTACCCAGGATCGGGATCAGAGTGTCATTGATATAGGTCGTCGATACGCGGTTGCAGCGGTACATGAAGAGGAAGTGGACCAACTCCCCGGTCTTTTCGTCTACTGCTGGCGGCTGCGTTGGACGTTCAGTTTCCCAAGTGCGTACGGCTTCGCCGACGAGAGAGTCCACGGGTTTCGTGAAACTTTGGCTCGTCTTGTTCACGGGAACATTGAGGTGACAAATCTTCGCACCGGTATCGCCAGATGCGGGATTCCAGTCTTCGCGGGTGCAGCCGAGACGCAGACGACGAATCTCATCCGTGCGCAGTCCGCAGAACAACCAAACCAGCGTGAGGGCACGGACCATACTCAACGGGTAATAGTGGTTCGGGCATTCATTCGAGGTAGGCAGGTCCTCTTGTTGAAGGTTCAAACCTGCCCACAGCAGTTTCGCCCAGATATCATCGGCAATGACCCGAGGCTTCGGCCCGATCAGAGCACGAAGGCTGCGCGGAGCTGCGAAACAGCGCCGTGGATCGAACCGTCGGGGAATAAATCCCCATTCTTGAAGATCGCGAAAGAATGCGGCTGGCGATGCCAAATAGTGAGCCTTGGCTTTGGCAGAAAGAGGCTGGCCACGCCTTTTCTGTCGGTTCTCTTCGATCTGAGTCCAGTCTCCGATCCTCATTCGACACACGGCAGCAACCCACTCGGCGGCGATCTCGCGGGTCCAGCGCTCAGGTGAGGCGTATGCAGGATGGACTTGAGTCACCCACCGCCCCAGCTTGAGCAAACAAAAGTAGTGTCGCTTGCGACTGTTCTCCTGGAGCGTTGCTGTCGATCGCCATCGCTCAGCCCATCGTAACCATTCAGGAGAGATACCGTTGCGGGCACCTCCCATGGCTGAACAGACGTGGTACTTGGGCAATGGAGTGGAAATGATTTTCAGCCCCACGAGCACGCGAGACAAAACACTGATGGCTGCGCGTCGGTTATATACGGGAGTCATCGTGCGTTCGGCTTCCAACCGATCGCGGGTAAGTTCTTCTAGAAGCGGGCTCTTGTTCGCCAACAGCATCGTACAAACCGCGAACTGAAGGTCTTTCGCGGCCCAGCGCGCATACCCCCAGGACTGCGCCAGATCGACAACGCGTCTTACTGCGTTCTCGACTCGCGAGCGCCCGAAGATCCTCGAGGCCAGTGCTGTTCTATCAATGATTCCGAGCTTTCGGAAACCGCCGAAAGTGCCCAACAGATACGTGCTCGCAACAAGCAGGTGCCGATTGTGACCGTTCGTTTGGGGATAGTGCTTGAGAAAATCCTTCGTGGACAAGCGGAGGATCTCAATCCAGTCGTCCTCTGACCAGGCCCAGTAGGAGGTTCGGCGCCGATGCATCTCGACAATGAGGACGCTCACGACACCGCCCCACGATTGCTTCGGCGGATTGACGATCTGCTTCACATCGTTCAGTGGTTGAGTGAGGCGGCAAAGGTCTCGTGTGACCCATTCCGGAAAGTGGCCGTAAGGCCTTTCTCGGGCTACAAGGTAACCGAGAGCCGCGACCTCGCTGGCGCGAAGAGCTGGGCGGCGATCATATCGTTGCGGATCAAGAGGCCACTTCCAACGCGATTCTTCTTCGGATGTCACGACCTGCCGCGTAGCATTGACGTAGAGCTTATGCAGAGAAAATCTCCTTCATCATCTGCGCTCGCCAGGCGTGGATCTGCGCCATGCCTTGCACCAGCTTCCTCGCCAGGTCCCGACCGCTGAGATGTATATAAAGAAGAGTGGTCTGAATGCTCTTATGGCCGGCGAACTCGGCGATCTCATGGATATCCCAGTTGGCTCGCGCGAGATCTGTCAAACAGAGATGGCGTGGCGTATGCGTGGTGAACTCAGCGACGCCGCTGCGCTCAGAAATGTTCTCCACAATCTTCGACCATGTCCAAATCGAAAGGGGTCTGCCACGGTTACGGCGTGATTCTGAAATGAAGAGCGGTCCCCGGTCCCGTGTCAGTTCGCGACGTCTCGGCAAGTAGGCGGCCAACAACTCCGCTGTTGTTCGCGAGTAGGGCACAACTCGCTCTTTCCGCGACTTGGTGTTCTCAGCGCGAATCGTGACCGTGGAATGTGCCGGGTCAATATCACCGGTGTGCAGACTGCAGAGTTCTTCTCTTCGCAAGGCTGAGTCATAGGACAGGGCCAGCATCAAGCGGTTCCGTAGAGATTCAAAGCGAGTTGCTTCAAGTACTGCACACCATTGGGTATCGTTCGGAATCCAGGGCAACTTCGAATAACGAGGAATCAGACCTCGCTCGCGTATCCCGCCAAATCCCTTGCCTCGTGTGTAGTGCCCGCGACCGACGGGATTCGTGGTCCTCAGGCCCTCTTCAATCAGGTAGTCATAGAAAAGGCGAATCGCGGTTAAACGCTGTTGAAGAGTGGCATTCGCGAGACCTGTACCGGAGTCAATCACGACTACCTTGCATCGCTTCGGATTACGCCGCAGGCTCAGATCACGAACATAAGCCGAAACTTGTTCCCGGCCCGCTGTGATGACGTCAGCATCAGACAGGCAAGTGAACGCCAGGTAATCTTCCAGCGCGCGCCCGTAGGCTTCGATCGTGTTGCGCGCCAAACCCAAGTTGGCCCGAATCTGCAGCCACGTGTGCGCCGACCCGATAGCAGCCAGTCTCGGGTAGCGTTTCCAGCGAACTTCGACCATACAGAGTTTGCAGCGGTTCTCTAATTAGACGAAAGACCCTTGTCAGGGTGTGAGCCGAAATCTGTGGAAAAGGAAGGTGATTCTCTGTGTCTGCTCCGCAAAGCATCTCGGACTACCTGACCATGTTCGCCTCGGAGTTGGGTAGCAGGATTCTTCAATCCTTTCCGCCACTCCAGAATGTGGACGATGCCATATCGCCGCGTCTCGATAGTCTCCTGCGAAAGCCGTTTCCTGCACAGGCCCTGGCCATCATGGGCGTGGTGAAAAGATGGCAACAGGCACGGAGTGCCGCCGTTGTGGCGGAGTGTGGAACGGGAAAAACGCTCATCTCCTTGGGATCTGCCCATGTGCACAGCGAGGGCAAGCCGTACACGGCGATTGCGATGGTGCCTCCGCATCTCACCGAAAAGTGGGCGCGGGAAGCTCTGCTCACGATCCCCGGCCTGCGCGTGTTTATGATCGATGGCCTCCGCGATGCGTCAAAAGATTACCGCTACGGCGTAAACGAGGTTCGGCTTCGGCGTGGGAGGGTCGTGCGTGAGGGCCTTCAAACCAGCCTTCCTGAGCTTCGATTGCGAAGAAGCCACGCCAGCGCGCGCTCCCGATGGCAGGATGTAGTAGGTCACCGACCGACGCTGTTCGTCGCAGGCCGCGATCGTGCCAAGCTGGGTTACTTCTGGAAGCACGCTTATCAAGTGCCGCAGTCCGGCCAGTTCCGTGGCTGCGTTGTAAACCCGGACACAGGCGCACCAGTATACGTGCACGATAGTCGCCTCTGTCGCGCCGACTTCCAGAAAGTGCGCCTGAGTGAAATCATCGGCGGCGAGGAGGAAGACGGCATTGCGAGTGTTCCCAGAAAGAGAAGGCGTGCCATGTTCAGTCCGCTCTGGCAAGCGGACGGAACGCGAATCCGGCGAGTGGCTCCACTGGACTTCATCGGGCGTTACATGCCCGGCTGGTTCGATTACGCTTTGTGCGATGAGGCCCACCAACTTGCCGGCGGGGATACTGCTCAGGGCAACAGTTTAGGGACACTTGCTTCCTGTGCCGATCGCATTGCGATTCTTACCGGAACGCTGTTGGGCGGCTTCGCCGATGACGTTTATTACCTCTTGTTCCGTCTCGATCCAGCCGAGATGGTCCGCCGCGGGTACTCTTGGGGCGAGGCTGGTGTCAAATCGTTTGCCGAAACGTATGGAGTCTTAGAGACGATCACGACTGTTCAGCCTTCCGACAATGCATGCTCCAAAGCTCGCGTCACGACGCAAGTGAAGCGTCGTCCGGGTGCATCTCCCAGGCTCTTCGGAGACTTTTTGATGGAACTCGCGGCGTTCGTGTCTCTGGAGGATGTGTCCAGCGAGCTTCCGCCTTTCGATGAACAGGTGATTAGCGTGGCAATGGACCAGCCTCTGAAGATAGCATACCGGAAGCTGGAAGACGACATTAAGGTAGCGCTTAAAGAGCACCGCGGGAATCAATCGGTGCTCAGCACAGGCCTCAATGCGCTCCTGCTCTATCCTGATCGTCCGTTTGGTCTTGGAGATCTGATCGGTTATGAATACGATCCGGAGACTCAAAGGCGAGAGCGGTTCCTGATTGCATCGACAGAAGACCTCGACGAAAACATCCTGCAAGCAAAGGAACAACGGCTTCTATACGAAGTCAAAGCCGAACTCGGGCGTGGGAATCGGTGTCACATCTATGCCGTATATACGCGAAAACGTGATGTCACGCGACGATTGGAACGCATCTTGTGCAACGAAGGAATCAGCGTGGCAGTGCTGAGTGCGGACGTCCCGACCGATAAGCGCGAAGCGTGGTTCGAGCGTCGGCTGCAAGAGGGCGTTCAGGTCACAATCAGCCACCCCAAAGTCATCGAAACTGGGATCGATCTGATCACGCACACATGCCTGATCTTCTATGAAACAGGATACTCGCTGCACACCCTACGCCAAGCCAGTCGCCGCTCGTGGCGCATCGGGCAGCGTAAACCAGTGCGGGTGATTTATCTGCATTACGCCGACACTTTGCAAGCGACCTGTCTTCGCTTGATGGGTAAGAAAATGCTGGTCTCGCTTGCGATGGAAGGAAAGTTCGGGGCGGGCGGTCTCCAGGAGATGAACGACGACGGTGCTGACATACTTACGGCAATGGCCAAGGAGTTGGTCACCGAAGCGCGAATCGGAGAGTCCGCTGACCTGGTGTGGCGTAAAGTGCAGGAACAAAACTGCAAGCTCTCAGCGGCTTCAGAGGCAACGGTTGTGGACGTCCGTGACGGCTCGCATCTGCCAACTTCTCTTCCGCAAGCGATCCAGCGACTCCCAGACATCGTTGATTTCCAACGAAGTGCGATCGCTGAGCAGCTGCCGTTGTTCTGATGGAGACAGATTAGTCTGAACAGAAGGAAGGCTTCTACATTGCTGATGCGGGGGAAGGGGCTAGTCGGTCAATCTTCGCCCATAGAACAGACTGAGCCCCTTCCCCCGCACCCCCATCCCCAAAGGCAAAGTCATATTCCACGTAACATAGATCTGCTGGACTTACCGACCATCATTTTCTACGAATCTGGATACTCATTACATACTTTGCGGCAAGCCAGTCGCCGGTCCTGGAGGATCGGACAGCGCCGGCCCGTGCGCGTGAAGTTTCTTTGCTCGGAAGGGACGATGCAGACTTCGTGTTTGCGCCTCATGGGGAAGAAGCTGCTGGTGGCACTCACCATGGAAGGAAAGTTTGCCGGCGAGGGATTGCAGTCGATCGATGAAGACGATGACATGCTGTCGGCGATGGCGCGGGAACTGGTCGAAAGGAATGGCATTGGCGAAACCGCCGATTCGGTTTGGAGAGCCCTCACCGCAGAACATCAAAAGCTGTTTCCAGGCAAGTCACCCGGCGACGATGATGGCTTGTCCATCGAAGTGCCGGACATGCTGGAAACTCAGACTAACCCAACGAGTCTTGTTCAAGGCGCCATGGACACCGCATCTATTGTCGTCTTCGGACAGCGACCGCAAACGCTGTCGGGCAAGAGGCGGCGAGTTCGGTGCGCGGTTCCCGAGCAGGCGTCGCTATTCAGCTGGAGTTAAATCAGGCAAAATAAGGGAGATGTCTCGGCGCCCATTTCGGCCGTTCATACAAAAGGCGGCTTAAATTGATTGAGGATGCGACGCCAACCCCGGGGAGTTGGAAATGTTCACACCAAATCTGAGCATTCTTCCAGGGCCTCAAAGGCAGCTTTGGGCTGAATTGAAAGGCACTCCGAAGACATTCGTGCTTTATGGAGGAACAGCTCTGGCGTTGCGGCTGGGGCACCGCCAATCGGAGGACTTCGACTTCTTCTCGAACCAACCCTTCCATCCCGATTCACTGCGCGACAGCGTTCCCTATTTGAAAAACGCCGAAATGACCCAATTCCAGGACAACACCCTCACGGCGATTGTGGATCGGAATGGCCCGGTGAAGCTTTCCTTCTTTGGATCTTTGGGAATCAAGCGGGCGCAGGATCCCGACATCGCCGACGAGAACGGAATCCAGATCGCCTCTCTGCTGGATCTTCTCGCTTCAAAACTGAAGACGGTCCAGTCGAGGGCCGAGGCGAAGGACTATCGGGATATTGTGGCCTCGTTCGACGCGGGGTTGAGCCTAGAGCAGGGGTTGGGAGCCGCAGCGGCGATCTACGGCAAAAACTTCAATGGAGTGCTCAGCCTCAAGGCGCTAACGTACTTCGAGGATGGCGATCTTCCGAGACTGATGCCCGCAATTCAAAAGCGACTGCTAGCGGCTGCAACTTCGGTAAACTTAAAAGAGCTCCCACGGGTTGCGGCTCGATCTGGTCTGAGTCGACAGGACGAGGAATCATGAACCATTCCGAAGACCTCAAGCGCGTCGCGAAACGCGTGGTTTGGTTCAAGACGCCCGAAGAAACGCTCCAAGAAACCAAATTATTTCTGGCGCACGTGATGACCTTCGGGACTCTAGAGGACATCGCTACTGCGATGAAGTATTACTCTGAGGCCGATTTCGATCTGGTTTTGAGGGATCCGCCCGCAGGCATCTTCGACCGCCGTTCGTGGAACTATTGGAACCTTCGCTACCACCATGAACCGGTTCCGGCACTGCCGCAACGGACGTTTCCGGAAAGCAATATCGTCGGCGGTTAATGGTTGTGGGTCCTGAGGCTGTCGCTCTGACGCCGTCGTGCCGCCCACCTATTCTTGGTCGCCCGCTGAGAAGTTCACTGCCAGCTTTGAGCGTTTAAAACCGTCCTCTCTCCTGGTCCGCACAAAACACCGACTCTTGGCAGCGCCGAGCCGCCCCGACCTTCGCATCTTCAAGCCTTCAAGAAAACTTCAAGAACGTCGTTCCAAATCCCCAAGGAGGAAAGAAGTATGTCAGAAACAAGCACGTTAATTGGTTACAGCGGCCGAACCATTGGCCGCGAAGAACTGGCACTGGTGCCGACCCCGGCGGCAACGGAAACTCACCGCCCTGTCCCCCACCACGAAATCGTGCAAGCTCTCATTGAGACCCTTGGGTTTCGCCACATCGGAGTCGTGCACGATGAGTACGCAGTCTCGCCGGATGGCATGAAGGCGTTCGGTGTTCTGGATCTCGCAACCGAAATGGAAGGATGCCGCTTTTCCATCGGGTTACGCAACTCTCATGACAAAAGCATGCGTCTGGCGATGACCTGCGGCTATCGGGTGTTCGTGTGTTCGAACATGGCGTTCGCCGGGGATTTCACGCCGGTACTCGCCAAACATTCAAAATCGTTTTCGCTCATCGATTGCATTTCGGTCGGTGTGGATCGTATGCAACGCAACTTCGAGCCCATGCGAAAGCAGGTGGAGGCCTGGCAGAAGAGTGAACTAACGGATGTGACGGCGAAGGTGGTCATCTACGAGGCATTTGTCGAGGGCAGACTCGAAGCTCCGAAACATCTTGCCCGCATCGTCCACGATCTCTATTTCGAGCCGAAGTACGAGGACTTTCGGCCGCGAACGATTTGGAGTCTCTCCAACGCGTTCACGTCGGCATTCAAGGAACTGGATCCCATCCCGCAATTCAGAGCCACCGCGAAGCTGGGTGAGTTCCTCGAAGCCCGGTTCTCACAATCGTTTTAACCCAAGAGGCGGTGCCGGCCGGACCGCCGATCCGTTTATTACTCTCTTTGCCGTCGGGCGTTGCGCGGAGGCCGACACTGCTCCCGACAATTGATTTCCTAGCAGTCCGTCGTCAGTCTCCGGATGGCCTACAAGTCACAAACTGGCCGGGTTTGTAACAGAAATGCGTCTCCAGGGTATATCCCGCGTCGCAACTGTTTGCAAAGAGACTGCGACGGAATTTACAGATCTGCATTGACCTTTCGAAGTGCAGCTGCCTAAACTTGAATTGCAGATGCAGTACGACAGAGTTGCAACTACCTGCGGCAAACCACTCCGGTTTCCGGTGAACCCCAACTGCACGTCCATGACGTACCCTCGACAGCCTAGGCGCGACAACGAATAACCCCGAGGCAACGCACACATCAATGTGATTTAAATCACATCTCCTGACGCAGATTTGATGCAATTATGAAAATGAATTTCAATTTCATTTAGCCTTCGATCTTTGATACCGGTCATCTGAGTGGGAAGGAAGCAATAAACATGAAGTTCCGGCCTTATAGGTGCAATCCTTACGGAACTCGATTGTACGCACTTTTTGCGGCAACTGTGTTCCTCCTGTGCTGCGTGTCAGCGATGGCGCAGACGAATACGATCGCTGGTACTGTGGTTGATCCGAGCGGGGCCGTAATCTCGGGAGCCAAAGTCTCGCTTGAAAGTCCGGACCACGCCTGGCGAAAGGAATTTGTCACCGATGATGGGGGCACGTTTCGTTTCACGGTACCGGCGGGGAATCATTGGCAGCTTTGCGTTGAGGCCCCCGGATTCAAGCCTTACCTTTTAGCCGACCTTCAGACTAGTGACTTGAGAACGGTCAACGTGGTTGCGCGTTTGGCGCTGATTTCAGAGAGCACGTCGGTTGAGGTCTCGGCGGACCGTCTTCAAATCGATCTGTCCGACACGCAAAAAGGAGAAACCATTTCCGCCGCCAAGATGGCTGGCGTTCCACTGAACGGTCGGAGCTTTACCGACCTCGTAGGCATACAACCCGGCATTGTTCCTGTCAGCTCGCAGCAACCAAACGCGGTGATCATGAGTGGCGTAACGAGTACACCTCCTTCGGGCGACCTGAACGCGGGCAATTTGTCCATTAGCGGCCAGCGGGAAACCTCGAACGGGTTCCTTATTAATGGCAGCGATGTAGAAGAAGATGTAAACATGGGAACGGCGATCGTGCCGAATCTCGATTCGATTCAGGAGTTCCGGGTTCTCACCAGCAACTTCGACGCGCAGTATGGCAACTACAGCGGTGGGCAAGTCCTGGTCTCAACCAAGGCAGGTGCGAATCAGTTTCACGGCGATGCGTTCGAGTTTCTGCGGAATACTAATCTCGACGCTCGCAACTATTTCTCCGCACAGCGTGCCAAGTTTAATCAAAACCAATTTGGAGGAACACTGGGCGGCCCGATTCGACGGGGCAAAGTCTTCTTCTTCACCGATTACCAGGGAACTCGGATGGCCCAGGGCGTGGACACCGGCAAGATTTCGGTTCCATCCCTTGAAAACCGCACGGGAAACTTCCTCGATCCTACGACAGGTGCGAATACGCTCACCGGAAGGGTGAGCGGGGCGTACCTTGCATCCTTGCTGAGTAAGGAACTTCCGTATACGGTGAATTCCGGCGAGCCATACTCCGCTGTTTTTCCCACAGGGGTGATTCCTCAGAGCGTGTGGTCGGCCCCGGCTAAGGCACTACTCAACTGCATCCCAGCAGCGAATCAGAGCGGAAACTCTTTCTCCACGTCGGCGTACAACCAGGATCTTCGCGACGACAAGGGTTCTTTGAGGATTGACGCGACCACGAAGTATGGAGATGTCGCCGCGTATTACTTTTTCGACGATTTCTCTCTGAACAATCCCTACCCGACCGGCCAGGGCGGAGCGAGCGTGCCGGGATTCAACGCGATGACTTTCGGCAGGGCGCAACTGCTGAGTCTGAGCGCGACGAAAGCGTTTGGGGCGAATATGCTGAACGAATTTCATTTCAGTTACATGCGCTCTGCCAACAATGCCGGTGACCCGATTGGCGGCGTGGGCCCTAGCCTCACTTCTCAGGGCTTTGTTGACCCCGCGACGGGAGTGCCGGGTATCGTGCCACTCTCGCCGAAAATTGAAGGGGTAGAGAACGTCGCATTTAACGACTTCACCTTCGGTGTCGGCACAACTGGACTGACACAGGCAAACAATACTTTCCAGTGGTCGGACAACTTGTCACGCATAATCGGCAACCACACCCTCAAAGTTGGCGGCGCATTTCATTTTGATCAGATCAATACGCATCCAGATGTGTATTTCAATGGCTCGTTTTTGTTTCAAGGGACGGAGACGGGAGTGGACTTCGCCGATTTTCTTCTCGGCGTTCCCAGTAGCTTCACGCAGGGTGACTCCCAGCCGTTCTATAACCGGAGTCGCTACCTTGGAGCATTTGCGCAGGACAGTTGGAAGCTGAAACCGAACGTCACCCTAAATTACGGCCTTCGCTGGGACGTGATCTCCCCTTGGTACGAGAAGTACAACCAGCTTCAAACGCTGGTCCTGGGCGAGCAATCTCGCGTGTACCCCGGAGCGCCAGAAGGATTGGTTTTTCCTGGCGATCCTGGGGTTCCACGAACTCTTGCGCCCACGAAATACGACAATCTCGCGCCCCGGGTTGGCATTTCCTACTCGCCGGATGTACAGAATGGGGCGCTTGAGAAGATCTTCGGCCCGAAAGGATCAACTGCCATTCGTGCCGGTTATGGCTTTTTCTACACGGCCTTCGAAGGATTGTCCGCAGGCATCATGAGCGCCAATCCGCCTTACGGTTACACCTACTCAAGTCTGGCGCCGCCACTGTTTGCGACTCCATTCGTGACGGCGGCGAGTGGACAAAGCGTCGGACAGCGCTTTCCATTAAGTTTCCCTCCCTTTGGCGCTTCGACGAGGAACCCCAACGCGAATGTTGACTGGTCGCCATACCTTCCCATTACCGGCGTGCCGTCTTTCTTCCGCGGCAATGTTCCACCCACCACGGAGACCTACACGCTTTCTCTGGAGCGCCAAATAGCGGCGAGTACGTTTCTGACCTTCAGCTATGTCGGAGCACAAGCTCACCATCTGCTGGTGCTAACCTCCGCGAATCCGGGTAATCCTGCGCTTTGTTTGAGCCTGAGCCAGCCGAGCGAGGTGATACCGGGAACGCCCACCTGCGGGCCTTTTGGGGAGAGTGGTACGTACATCACATCTTCAGGTAAGACCGTTCAAGGGACAAGAAGTCCGTTCAGTTCGCAGTTCGCAGCCGTCACTTACCAGAAGACCATTGCCAATTCGGAATACAACGCGCTGCAAATCAACCTCCGTCATAACTCCGGACCTTTGGAGTTCATGGCCGGCTACACCTATAGCAAATCGCTGGATGAGTCTTCGAGTCTTGCAGAAGCCGTGAATCCAATCGACGCCAATTTGAGCCGAGCTCTCTCGGCTTTCGATATGCGCCACAACTTCGTGCTGAGCTACAACTGGCGCGTTCCGATCAGCAAGGCTGTGCGTCGGGAGAACCGATGGACAGAAGGGTGGGCGCTTTCTGGTGTCAGCCGTTTTGCCACCGGTTTTCCTGTGACTCTGTATAACAACAACGACACATCTCTGTTAGGCACCATTCCGAACGGCATCAACAACAACGGCGTAGACACGCCGAACGTCGCCCCAGGCAACTTGGAAATCAACAACAATCCCAGGAACGGAAAGCGCGCATTCAATACGGCCCTCTTCAGCCTGCCCTCGCTGGGCGAAATGGGGAATGCTCCAAGGCGGTTCTTTTACGGGCCAGGAATTTGTAACTTCGATATGGCGCTGCTAAAACGGATCCCGCTTCCGGAGTCCAACTCTTTAGAGTTCCGACTAGAGGCCTTCAACGTCTTCAACCACTCTCAGTTTTATGGCCCGGCGGCGGTCAATGGCAACATAAGCAGCGCTAATTTCGGTCAAGTGGTCAGCGCTGCCGCCCCCAGGCTGATGCAGTTAGGTGCCAAGTTCTATTTCTAGCCAGCGGTGGAGCAGCAGAATGCGCTTCATGCCTGCCGGCCGGTTGCGCGAATGACGCGAACGCCCCAGCGAATCGCCCGGGCGGGCGGTGGTTGGGGCGTTTGTTCTAATGTTTTGCCACAGCATAGAAACTTGGACTAGGGGCAATTTGGCTTACGGATTGGCGAAGCAGAAATTGAGCATTGGGCAGCTTGGCATTCCAATGGTTCCAGAGGTCTGCTCGCTGCGCTTCAAAGCGGACAGCTTCCTCGGTATGACTGGCTCGGCGTTGGAGGTTACCCAGGGCGGTCCAGGTGCGTGAAATGCAGATCGCATCCCGCAGATCATTCTGCAAGTCAGGCTTCCATGCCATCAGTTTGTCGAGTAGTTCCTGGTAGGCTGCAATGGCTTGGGCGGTTTGGCCGGTTTCGGCATAGTCGTCGGCTTCGGCTCTCATCACATGATAGGCCCTACTCATTGGCTCGACCGTGTTGGTCGGGTATTGGTGGGCGTCGCGCAGGAGGTGGAAGGCTTCCTCTATCCGCCGTCTGGCTTCTTTGTCGCGACCGACCCAGCGCGCAGCGTAAGAAGAGCCAGCCAGCAGGTCAGCGGCATAGAGCTGAGTGCTGACATTGGTTTTTGCCTCTCGCACGCGCGCGAGGGAGTGATCATAGACCGCTAGAGCTTTCTGGGGGTTGTTGTGGCGCAGAATGTTGCCGATTTCCAACCCGAGCATCGCTACTGTGCGGCGGCTCAGATAATCGAGGGGATCGATTTTCGTGAGTTCTTCACCGATATCCATTCCTCTTTGGAACGTTGCCAGCGCGTCCCGACTACGGCCGAGACTCGGTTCCGCATCCTGCTTTCCCAGAATCATTCCCTCGGTATACAACGCGTTGGCCAGATTGATACGCAGGGATGCGTGACCGCTGGCGGCTTGTGTTTCCTGCAGTGTGACCGCCTGCTGGGCATTCTGCAACGCCCCCTCCAGATCCCCAGTCTGCCAGCGCGCAATGGTCAACGCACCAAGGATGCTGCCATGAACGCGCTGGGCTGATGGCACCGGCTCGGTAATATCCAGGGCACGCTGACTGGCACGTAGAGCTTCCGCAAAATGTCTGGCGTCATCATAGGCGTACGCAATGTTTTGCTCAAAATACCCCATGCTGTAAACATCTTTTGGATCGACATTGCCGAGACTCATGAAGCGTTCGACTAGCTGATCAGCCTTAGCGGCCCAAGATAGCATTTCTGCCCTGCGGTTCTGCTCGTCGGCCAAGACCATGCGGTCGTGGGCAATGGTCGCCGCGATAAACAATCCTCTTCTGTTCCTGGGATCAACGGCTAGTACAGAATCAACGAACTTCTCCGCCTTCTCAAGACTTACTTCGGCTTCGGCGAACTGGCCGAGGTTAGGGGATGTGGGATCGCCCTGAGCGTGTGCCACCCGTACATAGGCATAAGCGATTTCCAGGGCCAAGTCTTTGTCCACGGGAGCGTCACTGCTCAGCAAAGTCAGATACTGAAGCGAATCGGAAACCATCTGCATTCTGACCTTCGTCGAACCGGGCAAACCTCGGATCTCGTTGTCAAGAGCTATGAACTTGTTCGCCAGCTGCCGCACATCGTTAAAACGACGCTCCGCCTTAGCCCGCTCGACACGGGCCACGCGAGCCTCGTGGACGGTTACGACTATTCCTATCAGCAGAGTGATCGCAACCATCGCGGTTGCCGCAACACCCGCCTTGTGTCGGCCAATGAATTTTGACATCCGGTATGGAACGGTGTCTTTGCTAGCAATTACAGGAAGGTTCTCGAGATGCCGCCGAATGTCGGTTGCAAATTGTTCCACGGTTGTATAGCGGCGCCTGGGGTCCTTGCGCAGGGCCATCTGGACAATGTTGTCGAGGTCGCCCTTTAGCCGTCTCCTGAGCTTCTCGGTGGACCCATCACGCACTGCACTCACCGATGCGGCTGCTATCTCCGTCACATCACCTGTTGTCTCTCGTGCGGCTCGCCGCACAACTGTACTTGGCTTTTCTGGCTCGTATTCACAAACGGCTCGGGTGACTTCATGCGGCCCACGGCCCACCGTACGATACGGCCGGTGTCCGGTCAGCAATTCGTAAAGCAGTACTCCGAGGGAGTAAACGTCGCTGGCGGTGGTTATCTCCTCGCCTTTAACCTGCTCTGGACTCGCATACGCCGGTGTCAGCAGCCGGAACATAGACATCGTGGGTTCAGAAGCGTCCGACACCTCAGCCGGATCGAGTATTTTCGCGATGCCAAAATCCAGCAGCTTAGGAGTCTCTTCTGCGGTGACGAGGATATTGGAGGGTTTGAGATCGCGATGGATGATCAGCCGTTGGTGCGCGTATTGCACGGCAGAACACACTTGCAAAAAGAGAATCAGACGAGCGGTGGTAGCAAGTTTGTGATGGTCACAATACTCGTTGATCGGCTGGCCTTCGACCAGTTCCATCACAAAATATGGCAGCCCTTCCTCTGTAGTCCCCCCTTCCAGCAGCCGGGCAATGTTCGGATGATCGAGGTTGGCAAGGAGCTGGCGTTCATTCTTAAACCGCGAGATGACGAATCGTGAATCCTGGCCAGAGCGTACCAGCTTGATCGCGACTTGCTTGCGATATTGGTCATCCGCGCGGAATGCACGGTAGACTTCGCCCATGCCGCCGAAGCCAATTTCTTCCACAATCTGATAAGCGCCAATGCGCCGACCGATCCATGTATTTGCGTCGGCTGAAGAGTCGTTGCCGAGTTCTCCCGCCATGGCGGCTCGGTTTAGGAATCCGGTACCCGCTTCTTGCTCGGCAGCGAGCAGACCCTCGAGCTCTGAGCGAAGGGAAGCGTCATCGGCACAGGCTTGATCCAGAAACGCGGATCGCTGCGACGGCTCCGTGTCCAGCGCAACCGCAAACAATTTCTTCACGCGTTGCCAACGTTCAGTGGTCATCCTTCTGCTGCTTTCATCTCCCGGTACAACCAGGCTCTGGCCATAGCCCAATCCCGCTTCACCGTTGCGGGCGAGATCTGGAGCGCTCGTGACGTTTCCTCAATCGAGAGGCCAGCAAAGAAGCGCATCTCGACAATTTGGGCCTGCTGCGGATCGGTCTGCGAAAGCTTTTGCAAAGCAGCGTCTAGCGCCGTCAGGTCTAGCTCACGCTGCTCGGACAACGCGACCGCTTCGCTCAGGGTAACCGTCAGACACTGTCCACCACGCTTGGTTGCCGCGCGCATGCGGGCATGGTCGACTAAGATCCGGCGCATGAGTTGCGCCGCCACCGCAAAGAAATGGACTCGGTCATTTGGGTGCACCGAGCTGTGACCCACCAGCCGAAGATAAGCCTCGTGCACTAGAGCCGTGCTTTGCAGCGTGTGGTCTGGGCGTTCTCCCGCGAGACATCGCCGGGCCAGGCGTCGGAGTTCGTCATAGACAAGCGGAAAGAGCTTCTCACGCGCCGCGTCGTCGCCCTCACTCCAACGGGTGAGCAACTGCGTAACCTGGTTGGACGAAGTAGGAAACATGGCCATCCCCAGAAATGGCCCCGCACAGTTGCCACGAGGGTACCCCGCTTTCGGGCGCAAGTCAATGTCTTCCAAGAAGTTAAAGAGTCTCTTGGCACCCGTGGGTTGAAGCCAGCCTATATTTTTTTCATTCCGGATGAGCCAATTTGCCCGCATTTTCCGCTTTTATAGGTAGAAGGCAGTATTTGCGTGGGACTGTGGGGGTATCGAATGACGTACTTTGATTGCTTCGTGCTAACGTCGTGGGCGTTTGCGATTGGATGGTTTCTTGGAGCCATCTACGTGCAAAACCACAGTGAAAAAACGGAACGGCCACGTGTGAGTGAAAAACTAGAACCGTGCCCAGAGTGCGAAGGATTGCGCCTTCCTGTCGCAGCCAGCGCCGCCGCGGATTGATAAGAGAAGGCTGCGCGGGCATAACAACCAAATTGTGGGGACAAACCAGGACCATCCGATTCTCACACCGTGCCGGAAGTGGTAGCACGAGGTAGTGATCTAACGCGCGCTTTGTCCGTCAGCAAGTTGGACGGTTTCCCGGTGTGTTTGCTGCGGTGACGCGAAGTATCTCACTAGCTCGCGATTAGGCATCGTGAGCCATAAGTTGCGAGCCCTTGCTCGCCTGAGGCCGATAATGAAGTTCAAACGGATCAATGGCAACAAATTCAGACCTAAGCAACCGGCAACGAAAAGGAGCCACACAGCAGCGGCATACCATCCACAGGCGCTTGCGGCGGCGGGGCAGCACATCGACACCGAACGACTACCGGCCTCCATAGCCACAAAACTGCCAGAGCTGAGTTGCTTTGCCGTAGATAACGGCTCATTATCACCTGCGTGCGATCAAAATCCGCACCGCTTACAAGAGATTGTGTAGCGCATAGGCAGTCGCCGATTTCGTGCGAAGGGGACCGAAACTCATTGACCCGATCCTCATCGAGAGAGGATCAGTCTAACGGGGTGCTCACCAGACGTGCGGGATCAGGCGGTAACGCACTTTCTCGCGATAGGCCCCATAGCCTTCGAGATCGCGTCCTAGCAGCTTCTCCTCGCCAAAGATCCGCAGCACGATCAACATGATCTCGGCCAGGGCTACAAGAAGGCCACAAACGGAGCCGAGCAGCAACGCGCCACCGATGAACGCTAGACTTGCTCCAAGATACATGGGGTGGCGAACAAAGCCGTAGACGCCGGTGTCAATGACGTGCTGGCCGCGCTCGGTCTGAATACGCACCAACTGCGACGCATACGTGTTATCAGTGAACGCGCGGAAGAAGGGAAAACTACCCCCGAGCAGCAAGATGCCTCCGCATACTTCGCACCACAGCGGCAGGCGGGGTGTCCAACCGAAACGCACGCCCAGCGGCGGCACAACGAACAAAGCCAGGAAACACACTTTCATCCCGATGAGGATAGCCAAATCGGAGCGCGATTCACCGCCGCTGCCG
>DATJNC010000020.1:0-48657 GCA_035508395.1 Terriglobales bacterium
TGAATAGTGTGGCGAACGGCAAGCTCTTTGGCCGCACGCCATTCCGACGAACGTGGATTCAACCGGCTGCGGGCGATGAAGGCTTAGCGATAGGGGCGGCGCTGTATGCTTATCACGCGATCCTGAACCAGCCGCGACGCGAGCAGATGAACCACGCCTATCTCGGGCCGGAGTTCCCGGAGGCGCAAGTTGAGTCCGCGCTGAAATCCGCCGGAGTGAAATACCAGCGCCTTGCCGGACACAACAACGACCGCGCTCCTCTGCTTGATGCCGTGACTACTGAAATGGTTCAGGGCAACGTGGTCGGATGGTTTCAGGGGCGCATGGAATGGGGTCCACGGGCGCTGGGCAATCGGTCGATTGTCACGCATCCCGGGCTGCCCGACATGAAAGATGTGCTGAATGCGCGCATCAAGCATCGGGAGTGGTTTCGTCCATTTGCGCCTTCGATTCTGGCTGAAGCGCAACACCAGTACTTCGAGCATGATCATCCGTCGCCGTACATGCTGCACGTGTACAAGATCCGGCCGGAGAAGCGGAAGAGCCTGTGCGCGGTGAACCATGTTGACAATACCGGACGGTTGCAAACGGTAACGCGGGAAGAAAACCCGCTTTATTACGAGCTGATCCAGGCGTTTTGCCGGAAGACGGGAATTCCAGTCATCCTCAATACCAGCTTCAACGAGAACGAGCCGATTGTGTGCAAGCCGGAGGAGGCCATCGACTGCTTTCAGCGCACGAAGATGGACGTGCTGGCAATTGGCCCGTTCCTGGCGCGCAAAAGCGAGAACTGATGGCGGGCGCCACGCAGGATGCGAGATCAGTTGTGGCTCCGTCGTCTGGGGTCGATCTCCACAAGCTAGGAAGCTGGCGCGGAATACGTGTGCTGGCGTGGCATGGAGAGGGTCTATACGGATGCCGTGGGTATCAGCTGGTGCGGCTCAAGGCGAGTGATTTGGGCTCCAAAGCCGCTGAGTGGCAACCAATCGCTCGGTTTCGACCGGAATGGTGGCGAAGCCTAACCTCGCGTAACGCGCTCACCTATCGGCTGGTGCGAGATGGCTTCCATGCGCTGGCGGTCGCGGAAGATCAGAACATGATTACCGCGGTTCCGGGCGCGATCGTCATTCGGACCGCGGGAAGCGAGGAGTTCAGGCTCACTCATAAGGTCGTTCGCGGCACGCGCCCGCTGCACATCACGGCGGTTCCGCACGGGAATATTTACTGGGGTGAATACTTCGATAACCGGGCGAGAGCGGAGGTGCACATCTACACCTCCACCGATCGTGGCGAGACGTGGCAAGCGGCGCATACGTTCGCGGCAGGCTCGATCCGGCATGTGCACAACGTCATCTATGACCGATTTGCTGATTGCCTGTGGATCCTGACGGGTGATGAAGGCGCGGAGTGCAAAGTGCTTCGAGCCGATCGCGATCTGCGCAATGTTGAGCTTGTGCTGTCGGGCAATCAGCAGGCTCGTGCTGTGGCAGCGATTCCCACACAGGATGCGCTGTATCTTTCAACCGACACTCCGAGCGAGAGGAATCATGTGCTTCGGCTTGACCGAGCCGGTCGCATTGAGCCAGTTGGAGAACTGGCCGGTTCGTCCATCTTCGGATGCCGAACGGCCAATGCCCTCTTCTTCTCGACGATGGTTGAGCCGAGCTGCGTGAACACAATGCGCGAGGTCCATCTCGCAGGGTCAGTGGACGGGCACGACTGGCAGGTGGTCGCTCGGTGGCAGAAGGATGCATTTCCCATGCGCTATTTTCAGTATGGCAACATCATCCTTCCGGATGGAGAAAACACCACAAACTACCTGGCAGCGACGACGATCGCAGTCAAGCGCGAAGACCTGGTTACGACGATCTGGGAGGTGGTGACGAAGGATCAGAGATCAGTGCCGAATGGACTCAGCGAGCAGAGCCAAGCGCCTGAAGGCGAGCATCGAACATGATGAGTCTGGCGTCGCGGCTCAACTACTATCGGCGCATTCTTCCCGCTTATCTTGGTTTGGGAGCGAGCCAGCTCAGCTTCTGGCATGAGACGCCGGAGATCAATCCACGGGCATTTCTGAGTGAGGCACGCGATGGGCAAACGCAGCTCGCCAGTGGAAGCGTCAATCGGGCTCCAATACGCGTTGGTCCTTACTACATGCTTTTCCGCGAAAAGGCCGATTATGCGGTGCCATTCGATGCGAGCGGCATTCCGCTGCTCGACTATCGCGGGACGATCGGGCGGCAATACAATCCTATCGCGATCGCGCAATGGGGACTGGCGAACGCGAACATCTTCTTCGATACCCGCGACGAGGAGCGACGACAGAAAGCGCTGAAGGCTGCGAACTGGCTGGCGAGCAACCTCGAGCAGAATACTCACGGTCTTTGGGTCTGGAATCACCACTTTGACTGGGAGTATCGCGACAGGCTCAAAGCTCCGTGGTATTCAGGGCTGGCACAAGGGCAGGGAATCTCGCTGCTTCTGCGGGCGCACGCGATGACGGGTGAGGAGAAATATCTCGAAGCGGCCGAGCGCGCGTTCGTGCCGGTGACGAAGAGGATCGCGGAGGGCGGTGTTCTCTTCGAAGAGTGCGATCTATGGATCGAGGAATACATCGTTGATCCGCCAACTCACATTCTGAACGGATTCATCTGGGCACTTTGGGGCGTGTTCGATTACTGGCGAGCGGGCGAAGATTCGCAGGCGCGAGAGATATTCGATCGAGGAGTCCGGAGTTTGATCGCGAATTTGCATCGCTACGACACAGGTTATTGGTCGCTTTATGAACGATCGGGGACGAGGCTGAAGATGCTTGCCAGTCCGTTTTACCATCGGCTGCATATTGTGCAGTTGCGAGTGATGGCACAGCTGACAGGAGAGCAGAGGTTCACCGAATTCGCCGAGCGCTGGGAAGGATATGAAAAGCGGGGCGTGAACCGCGCGCGAGCGCTGATTGAGAAAGGCGCGTTCAAGCTGACTCATTATTAAGAGGAAGGCTTTTTTCGACGATGCATTCCTGCGGATCTGATTTAGAGGACGTCTGGGCGCGGTCTTTTGAAGTCAAAGACTTAGAAACTGTTAGCGCCAGGTCTTTTGAGAAATAATGACTTATCGATAAAGTCTTTAAAAATCAGGTCGCGTGAAGCTTCTCTACGTTTCGCAATATTTTCCACCGGAGATGGGAGCCCCGGCCGCCCGCGCCGCCGAGCTCTCGCGGCATTGGGTGCGGATGGGCCACGAGGTCACGGTTCTGACCGGATTCCCCAACCATCCCACGGGAGTCGTTCCTCCCGAATGGCGTTCGCGACAGAACCGGCTGCGATATTCGGAGGTGGTCGACGGAGTTCAAGTCAAGCGGACGTGGCTGTGGGCGCTGCCGAATCGCAAGGCGCACGAAAGGATCCGGAATTATGCCTCGTTCGCGCTTTCCGCGGCGTTTACCGGCCTTACATTGCCGAAACAGGATGTGATTATTGCCACCTCGCCGCAGCTTTTGTGTGCGCTGGCCGGCTGGTGGGTTGCATGGTCAATGCGGCGTCCGTTTGTGTTTGAGGTACGCGACCTGTGGCCCGAGTCGCTGGCGGCGGTGGGAGCGGGCGGAGAGGGAAGCGTGCTGCATCAGACGCTGGGCGCCATTGCCGGATTTCTTTATCGGCGTGCCGACCGCGTCGTGGTCGTGACGCCGGCTTTCAAGGATCACCTGGTTGAACATTGGCACGTGCCCGTCGAAAAAATTTCGGTCGTTGAGAACGGAGTGGAGACGGACTTGTTTCGGCCCGACCCGAAAGCGGAGGAAATCCGCAAAGAACTCCATCTCGAAGGCCGTTTCTTAATCTGCTACGTCGGCACCATGGGGATGGCGCACGGACTGGAAACTCTTATTGCCGCCGCGGAAGAGATGCAGACGGTCTTGCCCAACGCAACTTTTCTTCTGATCGGCGAGGGTGCGGAGAAAGAACGGATTGTCGAGCTGGCGGCTGCGCGGGGGCTCAGGAACATCCGGTTTCTCAGCCAGCAGCCGCGGGAGCGCATTCCCGCCTACGTCTCGGCCGCCGATCTTTGTCTGGTGATGCTGAAAAAGACGGAGCTGTTCAAGACGGTGGTCCCGACCAAGCTACTCGAATACATGGCCTGCGCCCGGCCGGTGATCGTGGCCGTCGATGGCCAGTCGCGACTGCTGGTCGAAGAGGCGCACGCCGGGACCTTCGTTCCGCCCGAGGATAGTCAGGCGCTGGTGCGAGCAATCTGCGAACTGGAGCGCGATCGGGCAAAGCGCGATGAAATGGGGGCAAGCGGGAGGGAATACATTGTGGCCAAGCTTTCGCGCGAAAAGACAGCGCGGGATTATGTTGAGGTACTGGAGAAGCTCTGATTGAGTTGATATCGAGTTCATGAAAAAACAAGAGCAGGTTCGTCGACTTCGCGGAATTGCCGTTTTCGCGCGCTTCGGCTTCGCCCGGAATGACAATAGATTCAACCAGGCTTCCCTGGAGAGCCGGGCGTGAGTTGGAGAATGACACAAATGGCCGATAGGCCTCAGGACTGGCGCTAAAATAGGTGTCATGTCTTCCAGCCGGCTCGGTTTCGGCCTGCAAGGCTCGACGGCGCTCCTGGCCGCCATCGCGATCGTGGTTGTGTTGCTGATCGCGCTTCCCGCGTATCGCGTATTTTTTCTGATCAGCGTTCTAATCGGGATTGTGATCTGGGGAGGACTCAGGCTGTGGTATCGGCTGCATCCGATCAAGGAGCCAGAGGCACAAAACAAGCGCCCGCTTGGGTTGTAACTCAACGGAAGAATTCTGGTGCAACTCTTCTAAATCTGCTCCGGCGGTAACTGTTAAACCCACTCAGGCTATAGCTCATCTAAGCAGGCATGATCGCTCCGCGAGCCATGGTTGGGAAACCCTTGCCAGATCCCGGTGCGAGGCTTGACACTGGTTTCATGCGAGTTCTAACTCGATTTTTGCTCTCGGCTAGCGACGTGGTGCATTTCCCGCCTCCAGGGCTGCCTGAGATCGCTTTCCTGGGGCGTTCGAACGTGGGCAAATCGAGTGTGATCAACTCGCTGGTGGGGCATAAGCTGGCGCGCACCAGTTCCACGCCGGGGCGGACCCGCAGCATCAATTTTTTTGAGATTCGCCGCGCCGGGCAACCGAAGCCGGAGCTGCTGTTCACCGATCTTCCCGGCTATGGATACGCGAAAATCTCGCGAGAAATATCGCAGGAATGGAACCAATTCGTCGATCCTTATCTCGAGCAGCGGCCCAGCCTGGCGCTTTGTCTGGCCCTGATCGACGCCAACATTCCCGCGCAGGAAAGCGACCGGCAACTGCTGGAGTTTCTGGCGGCGCACGAACGGCCGCACCTTATCGTGGCGACAAAATCGGACCGCATGTCGGGAAACGATCGGGCGCAGGCGATGCGGCGATTCAGCCAGGAACATCCTGGAGTTGCGGTGATTGCGTTCTCGGCCAAGACCGGGGTGGGCAAGGAGGAGTTGTGGAGGCAGATTCGCGCTCATGCCGAGAGGTTTACGCTCGTCTAAAGTACCGGCCCTGATTCTCCGATAGAGAAATGTAAGAGCTTTTTAGCGGAGAAGGCATGGATTCCAACACGAGAAGCAGCCCGTCGCCCGAGCATCGCAACGCGGGGGAACCGGCAGAGAGTGGGGCGGCCTGCCTTGCGCAGGAGCGGGAGCAAGCCAGCGAAGATGCCCTAAGGATGGCGGCGAATGCCGCAGTGGCGAAAGCGGCGGCAGCAGCTGGACCGGCATTCAAAGAACGGCGCCGCAGCGTGCGCTTCGAGTGCTCGGGCCGGGTTGAATTTCAAGCGGATGGGAGTGAGGTCCGCTTGCCGGGCATGCTGACCGATATCAGCCTGCACGGTTGTTATGTGGAGATGCCGACGACTTTTCCGGTCGAGACGGCGGTAACGCTGGATATTGAAGCGCGAGGCATCCGTTTCCACACCCGCGCCAAGGTGCGAGCCACCTATCCTTTCGTGGGAATGGGAATGTGCTTCGTAGAGACGGAACTGGGCCAGCGAGGGCAATTAGGGCAGCTGTTGCGGGCGATCGCTGCCGAGAGGGCGGTGTTGAGCACCCAGCCCACGGACCATGGCAAGCCCCCAGACATTGTGGCATCGGCGGACGCATGGGCATGCCTCGAGGCCATTTCCAGTTTCTTTCAGAAGAACGCAGTTCTTTCGCGCGAAGAGTTTCTCGCGATCGCCAAACGGGTTCGCCGCTCCTGATGCCTCCGCAGGAACCGACACCCGTTTGGCGGGCTCCGGAAAAACAGTTCTCAGTTCTCGGTTCGCAGCTCTCCGAAAAAACAAACCTTGCTACCTAACACCTTGGCCCAAGATCCAAGGCCCGACAACCAAGAGCTAAGAGCTAAGATCCAAGACCAGCCCCGCGACCTTCCACACACTGCTCATCCGTTATCATGGAAACCTTATGGCGAAATACCTGGTGACTGGCGCAGCGGGCTTTATCGGTTCCTCGTTAGTGCGCGCCCTTTTGCAGCAAGGCGCGGAGGTGCGTGGAATCGACAACTTTTCTACCGGAAAACAGGAAAATCTCGCCGAGGTCCTGAACCGAATCGATTTTCGGGAAAGCGATATTCTTGACCTTGACGCGATGCACAGCGCCTGCCAGGGCGTTGACTACGTGCTGCATCAGGCGGCCATCCCATCGGTGCCGAAGTCGGTGCTCGATCCGCTGGGCAGCAATCGCGCGAACGTCGATGGGACAGTGAATGTTCTCATCGCGGCCCGCGACGCTAAGGTGAAACGCGTGGTGTACGCGGCGTCGTCCTCGGCATATGGAGACACGCCAACGTTACCCAAGCGGGAATCCATGGCCGCCAATCCGATCTCGCCTTACGCGGCGGCCAAACTGGCCAGCGAGTTTTACATGGTTTCGTTCTACCGTTGCTACGGAGTGGAAACGGTGTCGCTGCGCTATTTCAATATTTTCGGGCCGCGGCAGGACCCATCGTCTCCTTACTCTGGCGTGCTCGCGAAGTTCAGCCTGCAGATGCTGCGGGGCGAGCAGCCGACAATTTTCGGAGATGGCGAAACCAGCCGGGACTTCACCTACATCGACAACGCCGTGTCAGCGAATCTGCTAGCGTGCCAGGCTCCGGCTGCCGAATGCGCGGGGCGAGTATTCAATTGCGCGACGGGACACCGCGTCACCCTGAACCAGACCTTCGAAGCCATGAAGAAGCTAACGGGCTACACAGGGTCGGCAAAGTATGCGCCCGAGCGCCAGGGAGACATCAAGCATTCACTGGCCGATATCAGCGAGGCAGAAAAACATCTCGGCTATAAGGTTCTGGTGAATTTTGAAGAAGGGCTGCGACGCACGGTGGAATGGTATAAAACGCAAATCCAACCGGTGGGGGCGTGAGAATTCGTTGGTGCGGTTCAAGAGACGCGACAATCTGTTTTTCTACGCAACGCAAAAAACGATCGTTATGAGGCCGGACGCTGCACCTTAGGCGCGGAACTGGGCGCGGCTCGGTGGGCCTTTTCCCAGGAGATCAATTCGTTGAGGTCATAACGAAACGGGCCGTACGAACAGAAGCGTTTCTCATCAAACAATCGTTTGGCACCGCAGCCCAAGCATACCTGGTAGGAATAACCCCCGGCGCGGACCGGCCAGCTCATTTTTCGATGCCAGCAGCCACGCAGGGCCAACACCGCCACTCCCGCCAAGCTAGTTGCTGCGACTCCTAAAGGCCACATCCAGCGAAATCTCCTGTTTTTTGGGCTTTTTTCCGGTGTAACTGCGTCGTTTGTCGCTTCTTTTTGTGCGTTTGCCATTCCATTCCCCTACCACTGCACCTTATGGAGCAAGTTTCCAGCCATCCTGGGGACGGCGATCTGGGAGCGCCGTCGAATCTTTGCTCAGAGTAGGACGAATTGGCCGCGAGAGCAAATTCTGAATGGACGTACTATTCCCTGCGACCCGGAAATTCAGGCCACCCCACCCCACTAATCTGCCATCCCAAAGCCCCGTAAGTACAAGTACCATCGGACATTGCGGGAGCTGTCCAAAGACTATTACGCTGAGACTCGGGCCCCACTGGCTCTTGCAAGGCTCTGCCTTTTCATGGCTCTTACGTTAAATTCTGGCGGCGTGTTTGCGGGACTTCGAGGTGCGCGGCTGGCCAGACGAAACGCCGGCGGATTCCTGGAATCAAGAGCGGCAACCAACCTTCCCCACAGCAGGCAATACGATATTTACGGGCTGTTTTGCAGCGGATTCAAGCGTCAGATTCAGTGTCAGAGCAAGCAAATATGAGTGTCACTTCAACGCGGCTGGATTGGGAGAGATCGGCCAATCTCGCGCCCACGGTGGCCGAGGGGAACCGGCTGCTGAGCTCGATCGGGCGGCAGGAGACACTGCGCTCTTTGCTGGCTTTTTCGGATTTGCACGAAAACATCCGCCTGCGCCGCCTGGACAATTCCTCGAAAGAAGATGACCTGCTTCAGACCGAGCGCTTCGTGTTCCACGAGGTCTTACGCCTGATATGCGAACGAGCCCAGTCCCTGACCGGGGCCGATACTGTGCTGATCGCGCTGTTTGAAGGCTCGGAGCTGGTTTGCCGCGCGGCTGCCGGACCAACGCCGGTTCCACAGGGAATTCGGCTCGATCTTCGCTCATCGTTTCTGAATGCGGCGCTCGATTCCGGCCAGATTCTGCGCTCGGATGATACGAATGCGGATGTACGGGTGGAGTACGATTTTGCGCGGCAGTATGCGGCGAAGTCCACGGTCGTGGTGCCGCTGCAAGGACGTCTGCAGCGTCTGGGTATTTTGCAAGCTCTTTCCGCGAGCCCGTGGGCGTTTACCGATCAGGATATCCGTTGCTTCGACCTATTCGCCGAGCTGGTTCTCTCAGCGCTCAAGCCCGAAGATCAGGATCGCCGTTTTCACTGGCTCTCGAATGTGGCGGGCGAGGTGCTGCAGCACGCCGAGGCGGCGGTGTGGGGAGTGCCGGAGGCCGAAATAGCCGCCCTCATTCCGGAAGCGATTACGGTTCCAGAAGCCAGCATTATTCCGGCAGCGCCTGTCGTTCCCGAGCCGGTGGAGCAGGTTGCTCCGGCAGCGAGCCGGGAGGGTGCGCAAGTTGAAGTGGCTTCTATCGACGTGGCGCAACCGTCCCAGCCGATGGTTGGGGAGATTTCAGACGCGGCTGAGATCCCTGTCGCCGCTCCGCCGACGCCGGGTGTTGCCGATCAGGTCTCAGCGCTGTTCTCGGGCGTCAATGGGTTGACGGAGCCAGTCCCGATATCCGCATCGGTGATTGAAGTGCCGTCCGTCCCGCCTCTCCCAAAAGCAGATACCGCGGAAGCTGAAACGAGTTTGGCTGCGGAGTCGGATTTATCTGCGGAATCTTCGTCCAAGCCAGCCGCGGTCACTGAAGAAGTTCAGTTATCGGCTGCGTCTGATTCGGCGCTCGTGGAAGAAGAATCAGCGCTCCCAACGTCTCTTCAATTTCCTTCGAGCCCGGCCGCGGAGTTCCGCGCGGGCAAAGTTCGCGAGTTTCGTCCGAAGAAGGCTACGGCTGCCCCTCTGACGTCGCACCCGGGCCTCGCTGCTGTGATTGGACTCGTCGCTGTCGCAGCCTTGTTCTCCGCCGGCGTGTGGTGGGGAATGCAGTACCACGACAAGCCGGTGTCAGCTAAGAATGCGGCGGGGCCGCGGTACGTCACTAGTCCGGCTGCGCCTGACGTTACATCGCCAGAGGCCGGCGACAATCTGATGGCGCGGGTGGGCGCGGAGCAAAGTTCCGCAGAGCCGAATGAGGATAGTTCGCTCACTCCGGTGCCTGACGCCAAACTCGCCGCGCTACCCAAGGTCACTGGCGTTCGTCATTGGTCTTCCTCCATGGGAAGCACGGTGGTGATCGACATGGAAGACCAGGTCAATTATGAAGTGCACCGCCTGATGTCGCCGGAACGAATTTACTTCGACCTGCACGACACGGCGCTGCTTTCTTCGCTCGACGGCAAGACCATGGATGTCGGCGACACCTCGCTGAGCCGTGTTCGGGTGGCGCAGCCGGTCGCCGGCGTAACGCGCATCGTCCTCGATACCAAGGGCGGATCGAACTTCTCGGTCAGCATGGAAACGAATCCATACCGGCTGGTGGTGGAGTTGCGCGACGCCCCGAAGCTTGGGGTAGGCAAGCGGGTCACGCCGGAAAGCGCGAGGTCCGCGACGCCGCTGACCGCGAACGCCAACACTCTGCCGGTTCCAGCGCGCACCGGGAAGTTCCGCATTGTGCTCGATGCCGGCCACGGCGGATGGGATCTGGGCACTGTGGGCCGCCAGGGATTGATGGAAAAAGATCTGGTGCTCGACGTGACCAAGCGTTTGGGCAAGCTGCTGGAATCGCGGCGTGGGGCTGACGTGCTCTTTACTCGCAGCAGTGATGACTACATCGCGCTTGATCAACGCGCCGATTTCGCCAATCAGGCGCAGGCCGACATGTTTGTTTCCATTCACGCCAATTACAGCGACAAAGCGACGGCACGCGGGGTTGAGACCTACTACACCAATGTGTTTGCGGCGCCGGGCTCGAAGGAAATCGAGAAGCACGCCGATGGAAGCTTCGTGCAGCCGACGCCCATTTCGCTCTCGCCGGGCGCGCTGCACGAAAAGATAGAAGAATCGCGGCGGCTTGCGGCCAGCGTGCAGCGATCTCTTTATTCGACGCTGGCAGCCAAGAGTGCTGATATCCGCGATCGCGGCATCAAAGACGCCTCGTTTGTAGTGCTGACCGGCACGACAATGCCGGCGATCCTCACCGAGATTTCATTCGTCAGCAGCCCGGCCGACGAGCAGAACCTGCAATCGGAAGCCTATCGGCAGCAGATTGCGGAGGCGCTGTTCAAAGGAATCTCGCAGTATGAGGACGCCTCGCCGCGAAACAAAGTTGCGCAGCTAAGGCCATCGGCGACGGGGCGGTGAGTTTATTGCTGTGCCTCCGAGGTTAGCGGCGAAAATCGGGCCGCGAACCCTTCGACTTCGTCCACTCGCTTCGCTCGGGGGCAGGCTCTGGGCCACCCACCTCAGCGGATAAAGCCGTCAAGCGAGACACGGCATTCATCGCAGCCGTGAAGCGCTGCGCCACCCAAAATCCAAATTCATTCCACCAAACTTAATTTGTCCCAATTCCGCCGTACATCTGGAGCCATTTCAATTCTTCGCGAACCTTGATCTTGCCGTGCCACGGATTTTTATCCAGTTCGTGGCCTTCTCCGGGAAGAATCAGCAGTTCGCTCGGAACATTCAAGTCGCGCAGGGCGCGATCGAGCAGATAGCTTTCGAGCGTCGGCACACGAATGTCGTCGCCGCCGGCAACCATGTGGGTCGGCGTGCGAACTTTGTCGATCTGGAAGATAGCGGCTTCGCTATCGTAGCGCTGGCGAGCTTGCCAGGGCGTTCCGCCGAGGAAATAAGCATCGTCGAAGGTGGAGTCGTCGTTGCCCCAGTCGGCGACGTTCTCCACTCCGCCGGCGCCGGTGACTGCGGCTTTGAAGCGCGTGGTCTGCGTGATGAGCCAGTTGGTCATATAGCCGCCGTAGCTGTAGCCGCCGATGGCGAGATGATTCTGGTCGGCGAGTCCATCTTTGACCAGCGCGTCGACGCCCGCGAGAATGTCTCGTCCGGGAGCAGAAAAGGCCTCGGGGACAATCGCGAGCGCGAACTTGTCACCGTAGCCAGTCGATCCGCGATAATTCGGCTCGAAGACCAGCCAGCCCTGTGTTGCCGCGAGACGATCCCATTGATACCAGTCGGCGGCGAAGCGATTGCCGTCGGCATCCTGCGGGCCGCCGTGGATGAAGACAAACATTGGCAGATTTTTTGCCCCGAATTTTCCCGGCGGATACATCAACATTCCCTCGATCGGCGTGCCGTCGGTCGAGGTCCAGTGATAGGGCTTAGCGTTCGGCAAATCACGCTCGGTGAAGAGCTTATTGAATGAGGTGATTGGCCGCGCGGAGGGCAGTTTGGCGGCCGAATCAGCAAGATAGATTTCCGTGGGCCGTTCGTTCGCTGAGTAGACAAAAGCGATGCGTGCTGCATTGCGCGCCGAGTCGGTGGTGTCGTACGCCCCGGCCCATCCTTCTCTTTTTACGAGTGGAGCCGCGGGGCTGGCCTTGGAGTACATCTGCACTTCGGTCCCCAGGCGGCAGGCGCAGAGCGCTGAGCCATCTTGCAAAACCGTATACTTCACAACCTCGCCTGAAAAATCTGCGAACCAGCGCTCGGTTTTTCCGGAATCGGCGTCGACCCAATAAAGGCGGGGCTGCGGATCGACGTACTTACCCTCTACTGATCCGAGATTCACCTGAAAAAAAACGTGGCGATTATCCGGAGCCCATCGCAGATTCAGTTCGACAGCTTCATTGTGAGTGAGGCGGGCGGGCGTTGTGTCCGTTGCGCTTTTGGTCAAGTCAACTGTGTAGATCTCAATATCGGCGGGATTCTCTTGCCGCTGCGAGATGGAATCCGTAAGGTAAGCCAGTCGCCTGCCATCGGCAGAAATGGTCATCTGATTGATCCGCAGAGTTGTTTGCGCGATCTTTGCCGCGCCCGGCGTCTGATTCGAATCTTTCTGCTCGTCAGGAATCTGGCGCGATCCGAGCGCCGCATGGCGGGCGATTGCCTCATCGAGGCCGATCTTATAAATCACGTCTCCGCGCTCATCGCCGCGAAAGCGCTTCACATCTTTCCATTCCTTCTTGTGATCGTCCTCCTGCTGCTTCGACCAGGGTTGGCGGGTGGCGAAATAGAGAGACTTCGAGTCGGTGCTCCAGGCGAACGAATGCACCTCCTCGCTGCCCGAGGTGACGGCGAAGGCCTCGCCGCCATTGGGAGAGATCAAATACAATTGAGCCGTTTTGTCATCGTCGTCGCCCGAGTCCGCATCTTCGCCGGAACCCTTGCCCTTGGCGGATTTTCGCTCAGAAAGGAAAGCAATCCACTTTCCATCGGGAGACCACTCCGGTGTAGTGTCGTGCCCCGATTGCGTTAGCGGCACGAGCGTGCCCGAATCGCCCGAAATGCGATAAAGCCACAGTTCCTTGCGAAAAATCTGCTGCTCCCAATCGGGCCGTTCGGCGACAATCAGAACGGAATTCCCATCAGGCGCGACCTTCAGCGAGTCGAAAGAAACAAAATTGAAGAATTCATCGATGGTGAGTTTTGGTTTTGCGGTTTGCCCAAGAACGCAGGCATGAACTGCAGAGAGAAGAATCACAACCCCCAGGGTTCGGCGCATAGGTTTTGAACAAGCAGCTCCTGACTTCTCTTCTTGAGGTGCAAAGAATTTGGTAATTACGGTTTTGTTTTAGCCGCAGCGCGGTCGTCGATCCGGACCTTACGGCGACATCGCCTCGGAATTCCGCAGAGCGTCTTCGAGCGTCTGATTGCCGCGCGCCTTTTCGCTCATCACGCGCCAGCCGTCGTCGTAATCACGAAATTGCACGGTCGAGCGATAGCGGACGCCCGCGTCGTAGAGGGCAGCGCCCACCGGGTTCAGCGGAGCCCATTGCCAGGTGAATTCCACGTCCGCAAAATTCCCGCCCTTGCTGATTCCGGTGATCGCCAGCAATTTCCGTCGAGCCACGCGCAGGGCGAGCGGCTGGTTCTCTTCTCCATTGGTGATGAGTGGACGAATCGTTTCCACGCCGATGGGGCTAAGTTGCACGTCCCAGCAAGGCGCCGGCTCCAGTCCTTCCGGGCACCGCTTGGCCTGCGTGCCGATGATCCAGCCTCGGCGCTGCAGCACCAGCGACTCGGGGGAGTTGAAATCCTTGTTCGAGACAAAGCCGGTGACCAGCAGAAAGGCTTGCGGCTCTCTAAATGCGTCGGAGCGGGAGATGAGGTCGGTTGCCAGACGGCGCGTGAGGAAGTCGCGGGGAGAACAGGCGGAGGCTATACACAAGAGGGTAAAACAAAAGGCGGTGAGCAGCGCGATTTTTGTATGTCGCATGATTTGCAGCCGCAATTAATTATTGCCACTACCTAGCTCGTGTGTGGCCCAAGGGAGTAGGGATCCTTCGACTCCGTGGATCATCTGCATGCGCAGATGATCGACTTCGCTCAGGATGACATCTCCGGAGATTTTCGGAGCGTACAAAAAACCTGACGCGCCCTACGGTCGAGCGATTCGGGCTCGAAGCGTACGGCTCGCAACTCGCAGCTCAGTTATTGTCGTTCCAGGATTTTAACCAATCGCGAACGGGAACGGGGCAGAAAAGGTGTGGCGGCGATTTGACCACCGAATTGTCGTGACCACCGGCCAGGAATCACAGAGCCACAGTCCGGACAAGCGCCATCGGGAGTCAACCTGTATTCCTCAATCCAGTAGCCAACGCGGCGAATCAGCATTGCGCCACATTGATAGCAGTGCGTATTCTCCAGGCCGCTGACGCGGCCGGGAAGGTTGCCGGCGTACACATAGCGCAGGCCGGCATTGCGACCGATGCGAGCCGCGCGCACAAGATCGTCGGGTCGCGTGTCGTTGGGCGAGGTCATCTTGTAATCCTGATGGAACGCGGTTACGTGCCAGGGAATATCGATCGAGACGCCGGCGACAAATTCAGTCAGCCGGCGGAGTTCGTCGTCGGAATCGTTGAAGCCCGGGATCAGCAGCGTGACGAGTTCCAGCCAGATACCCATGCCGTGCAGGGCGCGAATGGTTTCGAGAATGGGCTCGATGCGGCCGCCGAGCTGGCGATAGTGGCGGTCGTCAAAGCTTTTCAGATCGACTTTATACAGGTCGATCCACGGTTCGAGATACTTGAGCACCTGCGGCGTGCCGTTTCCGTTTGAGACATAGGCGGTCAGCAATCCGGCTGCGCGTGCTTCGCGAAAGACGTCCACAGCCCATTCGCTGGTAATGAGCGGCTCATTGTAGGTGGAGACAACAACGCGGGCACCCTGTGCGAGCGCGTCTTTTACCAGGCGCGCGGGGTCGGCTGGTAGCGGCGGTGAAACCGCCTCAGGATCGCGCAGCGCTTGCGAGGTGACCCAATTCTGGCAATACGAGCAGTGCAGATCACATCCCAGCATGCCGAAGCTGTAAGCGAGGGCGCCGGGCATCGCGTGGAAGAAGGGCTTCTTCTCGATGGGATCGCACTGCACTCCGGCGACGTAGCCATAGGGAACATAGAGCTTGCCGCCGCGATTGAAGCGAACCTGGCAGACTCCGCGCTGGCCTTCGGCGATGGGACAGCAATGGCCGCAGGCAAAGCAGCGGACGCGCGCATGCCCGGGAGAATTGGCTTCGGTTTTTGCGCGCACGCTCGATCCCGGATCGATCGTCTCCCACAGGGCGGGATCAGCTTCAACGACGCGCGCATCGAGGATGTCGCGCAGGGTGGGCATAGATTTATTTTACGACTTGGAAGGCGGTTTGGCTGATGGCTTAAAGCTGAGGGCGAAGACCTGATAGCTAAAACCTGAGAGCTAAAACCTGGATTCAATTCGAGGCCGTTTTCGGTGGCTGATTGTGGGCCTGCAGCCAGGCTTCGGCTTGCTGCCGGGCATCGGCGACTTGTCTTTGCGTCATCTGCGTAGAGAGGCCTTCGAGCCGCGATTTGCTTTCCTGGTCGCCCATGGCGAGCGCCAGTTCATACCAGAAATAAGCACGCGAGTAGTTCTGCTCAACGCCGCGGCCTCCCCAATAGGCCGAACCGAGGGCCCGAAGAGCAAGAGGGTGTCCCTGATCGGCGGCGCGCTGGAACCACTCGATGGCTTTGTTGTCGTCCTGTAAAACGCCATCGCCGTTGCGATAAAGAGTGCCCAGTGTGAACTGGGCTTCCGGATCACCCTGGTCGGCGAGCTTGCGCAGACCTTCAGGCGTGAGAGGAGTCCGGGTCACGCTGGCTGCTTGCACGGTTCCGGATGAACCAGAGGTCTGTGTTGTTTCCGCTGTGGAGTTGAGATGCCTTTCGATCACCGGCGCGAGCAGATAGCCAAGCGCCAACGCCAGGACTGCGAGCGTCAACAAGAGCAGGCTGAGATGATGCAGCGGAGAGCTGGCGCGTGCCTGAGGATCGGAGTCAGAGTCAGAGTCCGCTTCCTCTTCGTCGTCGGCTTGATCGGCAGGAGCCTCGTCCAGCGCAGCCCGCGCGTGAGCGGTGGATTCTAACCCCGCCAGATCCTTGGGAGGAACTTCAGTGGGAAGAACTTCACGACGCCTGTTCTCAGCCGGACCTGCCCCCACCGGAGCACTCGCTTCTGGAGCAGCCTCAGCTGGAACAGCCTCATCCCGCTGCTCGGTCTCGGCCCGTCGCGCCTGCTCCTCGAGTTCGGAGGCGTGATCCCAAAGCGCGGCACGGAGATGGTCCAGAGGATTTGTTTCCGCCGCTGCACGATCGGGTTTTTCAACCTGCGCTTCAGCTGTCTTGCCGGTCGGGAAGTGCGAGTCCGGAGCCTCTCCTTTTGGCGCATCGGCTGCGGCAACAACGAGAGACGCGGCGAGCGGCGTCTCTACAGGGCGCGGCGTGTCTACAGAATGGTGATTGGTCCTGGCGCTCGAAACCAGCTCGGCCAGCCGCTGAAGGATCGTGATCTCATCGCTCGAGAAAGCGCGCGGCGTGGGTGAGAACACCTCGAAGAGTCCGACGACCCGGAAGTCGGAGACCACCGGCACAGCGAGAAAGGAACCAAGGCCGAGAGCGCTGCAAAGCTCGGGATCGACGCGGCGATCGGCTGAGGTGTCATGGCAAAGAATGGGCCGCACGGTGCGAACACATTCGCCCGAGACTCCCTGGCTGATGTCGACGTGAGAGCCCAGCATGGGCGCGGGATTGCCTGCGCGAGCGCGGCAGATCATTCCACCATTGTCTTCAAGAGCCAGCGCGGCTCCGGTCGCACCTGTGAGAGCGACGGCTCTTTCCGTAATCAGTTGCAAAATGGCGCCAGCGCGATCTGTGGAGGTCTCGCCGGCAACATCCTCCGCAGAGGCGGACACCTGCCGGGAAGAAATTTTGCGTATCTGGTTACGGAGTTCGTCAAGAGCGGAAAGCAGTTCGGCGCGGTGAGAAACCGCGCCTGTAGGTGAGGGCTCAGGCTCAACCACTGGTGTAGCAGCAGACAAAACTTCCGGCGCCGCAATCGCGGAAGCCGCGATGGCCGACTGCACTTCGTGACGGCCGGCGCTGGCTAACTGATCTTTTCGCGCGGTGTGATTGGCGCAGCCGATCAGCAGGTTGGAGAAAAGCCACTGTCTCAAGGCTTGCGACGCCTCGGGAGCGAGTGATGCGAAGCGTATGCCGGCGCGGCCGGTGTCATCGCACCAGATTACTTGTCCGGCGCCATGTGCGAGGCTTTTGGTTTCTGGAAAATCGAGGCACAAGCTCACGTGCTGGTTGATGCGGAGCCGGTCGGCCTGCGGTTCTTCAACCCTGGGCGCCGGGAGCTCCGCAGCGATGGGCTCTGCCGCCGTCTCGGCAGCACTGGCGGCATTTGAATCGAGCAGTGGCGAATCAACAATTGCCACAGGCGGAGCGATGATGGCAGTTTGTACGGCGAAGCCGTCTTCGCTCAAATCGAGCAGTTCGCTAAGATCAACGACGATGCCGGTTTGTGGGCCGTTGAAACTGGCATAGACGGGGGTGTGGAGTTTTTGGCGAACACGACGACGACGTTCTCCGGTCGAAGGAGGCGCGCCTGGTTCCGGGAGTCGGGCGATGCTGCGACCCATCAGCGTACATATTAACTCAGAGGTCGAAAGCTGGGGAGCAATATCTCGCAGTCCAGAAGAGTTAGGAGATCGGGGTCGAGGCGCAAGGTCGCGTATCCCACCATCCAAAGAGCAGGAGCTAGATGTTTGCGGCAATCGCAGGACGGCTTGCCTGAGCCGGAACAATCAGCTGCGGTATCAGGACGCGATCGAGCGCGTCGGCGAGAGCGACAGGAAAGACCGAGGTCAGAAGATTGATGTCCAACTGAAGATCGCGCGTACCGTAGGTCCGATAGACGACAAAACTGCCGCGGGACTGGTTGGAGGTTGTGATGAGGTCGAGGGTCAGCTTCCAGCACGGCTCGCTTGCAATCGCCGCCATGTGCGGAAATTTGCTCCAGCGCAGGCGGCGCGTAAGTTCCGCTCCCAGGGTGCGATCAGCAAACGCCGGACTCGCCTGAAGATCGAAGGCATCAAAATCGTTTCCACCGAAGGCGGCGACCAGAATATTGCGGACCTGATCGAAATCGGAGGCGACTTTGAGTTCAGCGACGGCGCGTCGAACCGAGAGATTGTTGATGACGATCTGGCGCTGCTCGATGGTGCGCTGCGCAACGCGGCGAAGTTCGCCGAATTCGAGATAGTTGAGGTGCTGCACTCCGATCCAGATGCCGCTTCCCACCACGGCAAGCACCAGGCCGAGCGTGCTTCCGGTTGGCCATAGCAGAAAGAGGCTCAGCATGGCGAACAGGGCAGAGACCAGGTAAAGGACGATCACGACCTGCCGATGCGAGAGACCGAGTTCGAGCAATTTGTGGTGAATATGCTCACGATCGGCGGTGAAGATGGGGCGTCCGCTAATCAGGCGGCGAAGCACAGAAAGCATCGTTTCCAGGATCGGCAAGCCGAACGAGACAACTGGAATGGCGATGGCAACGAAGGTGGGCGCCTTCTGTGCTCCGGCGAGGGCGAGCGCGCTGAGCGTGAAGCCGATAAAAAGGCTGCCCGAATCGCCGAGAAAAATCGTAGCGGGATTGAAGTTGAAGCGAAGAAATCCCAGGATAGCGCCGGCCAGCGTAATACTCATCAGCGCGCCGAGCCACGACTGATTGACCAGGGCAACCACGAAGAAGACTACGGTCGAAAATAAAGCCGAGCCGGCGGCCAAGCCGTCAAGACCATCGATGAGATTGAATGCATTGGTGACGGCAACAACCCAAAGCACGGTCAGTGGCAGGTCGACGAACCAGGGGAGCGAGTGCGCACCGAAGACCAGAGGCAGGTCGAGGATGCGAATGCCGCCGAGAAAAAGCATGACGGCGGCGACCGCCTGAACGACGAACTTGAGGTAGGGGCCGGCTCCGCGAAGATCGTCGTAGATACCGAGACAAAAGATCAGGCACGCTGGAACATAGATTCGAAGCAGCGTTGCCGCTTCCACACCGGCCGCCAGGCGCGGGAAGAACAGCGAAAGGGCCAGCCAGAAAATGAGACTGACCGAGAAGGCAAGAAAAATGGCGACGCCACCAAGACGCGGGAGAGGATTTTCATGAAGATGGCGGCCGTCGCCGGGCATTGAAACCCAACCACGCCGCGTGGCGATGTCACGCACCTGCCGAGTAGCGGCAAACGAGAGCGCCAGGGAAAACGCAAACAACCCAAAGAACAGAAGTGTCAAAACGACTTCCTTCCGGGTGAGTAACAGCGTTCCGTGCAAAGCCTCGCACGAGCGAGACTGCGAACGTCAGACAGGGCTGAGCTGTGGCGCTCTACGTTCAACTTGAATCACTGTACGATTGTTAGCAAAATATACAGCCCAGTCCTGAGGATGGGCAAGAGAATGGCGTGGTTTGTTGTTGATCTTCGAGAGTCACAAGGGCAATTTGTTGCGCAGGCGCGCAATGAGCGCGGTCGCCGCGATGTGCTAGACTCGACCTACTCACAGATTCTTAACGAATGCGGGAGCTTGTCATGGCGGGGTGGAACCGCAAGCTGTGCTGGCAAAGCTTGTTCATCGTGGTGTGTTTGTGTTGCGTCGGCTGGCAAGCCACTGCGCAGACTCCGATCCTAGCCGGTGCGCCGTCGGCGAAGACGAATCCGGCGAGTATTCCACCGGTCGGGGCCAATTCGGCGTCGAGCCAAACGGATTCCGGCCAGACGGACACCGGCAAAACCACGGCGGGGTCGGGCGTTGCGCAATCGACTGTCCCTCCTGTGGAGAACTCGAGCCTGAAGTTGGAAGTCGGCGACCTGATCGACATCAACGTATTCGGTGTGCCCGAGCTGACAACGAAAACCCGTATCAGCGATGCCGGTGACATCTACCTGCCGCTTATCGATTACGTTCACCTGGCAGACCTGACCGTGGACGAGGCGCAGGAGTTGGTTCAAAAGCGGCTACAGGATGGAGGTTTCGTCAAGGAGCCGCACGTAACGATCTTTGTGGATGAATCTGCTTCGCAGGCGATCTTCATGCTTGGCGAAATTGCCCGCCCCGGACCATATCCGGCGATTGGCGAGCGGCGGCTTTTTGATCTGATTTCGGCGGCGGGCGGGTTAAGCGAACGCGCCGGCCGGGCAGTCACCATTCAGCATCGCGACGACCCCGAGCACAAGACCACACTGCAGTTGCCTTCGAATCTCGCTGACGACACCAAAGACAATGTGCCTGTCTATCCCGGGGACACGATTATCTTCTCGCGTGCTGGAGTTATTTATGTCGTGGGAGATGTGGGCCATCCCAGCGGCTTTCTGATCCAAGACGATACGGTGACGGTTTTGAAGGCATTGGCTCTAGCCGGGGGCAGCACCAGGACCTCAGCACTGAATAAAACCAGAATTTTGCGGCAAACGCCGGGTGGCGGGATTGAGGAGATTCCGGTTCCGTTGAAAAAGATTCTCTACGCGAAGGTGCCCGATGTTCCGCTTACAAAGGGCGATGTGTTGTTCATTCCGGGAAGCGCAGCCAAGGCAGCGGCCTATCAAACCGCGCAAACCGCAGTTTCGCTATCGACCGCGCTGGCGGTTATCGCTATTCAATAGGCGATTCAGTAGAGCTGCCGCGTGGTTTCGTGGGGCGCCAGGCTTCTGAGCCGGTCGTAATTACTGATGAGTTGCGGGGATATCGCCGCTGGTGGCAGCCGGTGGCGCAATCGCTGGCAGACCTTCCGATTCGGTGATTTCGGGCAACGGGCCTTCTAAAGCGAGCGCGAGAACCTGATCCATGTTTTCGACGAAGTGCAGCTTCATCGCATTGCGCAGATTCTCGGGCACTTCGGCGAGGTCTTTTTCGTTTTCTTTGGGCAGGATAGCCTCGAAGAGACCGGCACGATGAGCGGCGAGAAGTTTTTCTTTTAATCCACCGATGGGAAGAACCTTGCCGCGTAGCGTAATTTCGCCGGTCATGGCGATGTCGCGGCGCACGGGTATGCGGCTGAGGGCGCTGGCAAGCGCGGTAGCCATGGTGATACCAGCCGAAGGACCATCTTTCGGGATAGCACCTTCGGGAACGTGGATGTGCACGTCGAGATTGCGGTAAAAATCTCGGGGCAGGCCAAGGCGCGGGGCACGCGAGCGAATATACGACATTGCCGCTTGCGCCGATTCCTGCATGACGTCGCCGAGTTTGCCGGTAAGGGTGAGCTTGCCTTTGCCATCAACGACAGTAACTTCGGTGGAAAGGATAGAGCCGCCGACTTCGGTCCAAGCCAGGCCCGTGACCAGGCCGACTTCGCTCTTTTCGTGCGCGAGCGTGTCGCGGAACTTCAGCACGCCGAGATATTCTTCCAGCTTCTCGGGTTCGATGGCGACCGAGAACTCGAGGCCCTCTTTCACCACTTTGCGCGCGACCTTACGGCAGACATTGCCGATTTCGCGTTCCAGATTGCGGACGCCGGCTTCGCGCGTGTAGCTGCGAATGATCTGCCGGATGGCTTCGTCAGAAAAGGTAACGTTCTTGTCGCTCAGCCCGGCCTGCGCCATCTGCTTTTTGACCAGGAATTGCTTGGCGATTTCGACTTTTTCAGGCTCGGTGTAGCCGTGCAACCGCAACACTTCCATGCGGTCTTGCAGTGCCGGCGGGATCGTGTGCATGACGTTCGCGGTCGCGATAAAAAAGACTTGCGACAGGTCGTATTCAACGTCGAGATAGTGATCGACGAACATGAAGTTCTGCTCGGGGTCGAGCACTTCAAGCAACGCAGCAGATGGATCGCCGCGGAAATCCATCGACATCTTGTCGACTTCATCGAGCATGAAGACGGGATTCTTCGTGCCCGCCTTCTTCATCATCTGGATGATCTGGCCCGGCAGGGCTCCAATGTAGGTGCGGCGGTGGCCGCGGATTTCGGCCTCGTCGCGCACTCCGCCCAGCGACATGCGAACGAACTTGCGGCCGGTGGCCTTCGCAATCGACATGCCCAAAGAAGTCTTGCCGACACCCGGAGGTCCAACGAAACAGAGAATCGAGCCTTTCGGATTCTTGACGAGCTGCCGCACCGCCAAAAATTCGAGAATGCGCTCCTTGATCTTCTCCAGCCCATAATGATCTTCGTTGAGCACCTTTTCGGCGCGCGAGATGTTGCGAATTTCCTTCGACCGCTTTTTCCACGGCACGGCCAGCAGCCAGTCGAGATAGTTGCGTGAAACGGTGGATTCGGCCGACATGGGCGGCATGGCTTCGAGTTTTTTCAGCTCTTGCAGCGCCTTGTCGCGGACGTCTTTCGGCATGCCGGCGGCTTCGACCTTTTTCTTCAGCTCGTCGAATTCGCTTTTCTCGCCGCGGCCGAGTTCTTTCTGGATCGCCTTGATCTTTTCGTTGAGGTAATACTCTTTCTGGGCTTTTTCCATCTGCCGCTTCACGCGCGACTGGATCGTGCGATCCATGTTCAGCTTTTCGATCTCCACGTCGAGCACGTCGCCGATGCGATTTAAGCGCTCGGCAGGATCGAAGATCTCAAGCAGCGCCTGCTTCTCCTCAATCGAGAGCTGGAGGTTGGCCGCGATCGTGTCGGTCAGCTTGGCCGGATCTTCCATGCGCACGGCGGCGATCATGGTTTCATAATTCAGAGACTGGCAAAGCTTGACGTATTGTTCGAAGAGCGACGTGACCCGCTGCATCCCGGCTTCGATCTGCGGATTCGTCTCGGTGGCATAACGGGCTACGCGAACCGTCGCCTGGAGGAAGCCTTCGGTCTCGGTGACCTGAAGAATTTTGCCCCGTTCTATTCCTTCGACCAGAACTTTAATGTTGCCGTCGGGCAGCTTGAGGCTCTGCACGATATTAACGATGGTGCCGACCTGAAAAATGTCATTCGGTTTGGGCTCGTCGATGGAGGCATCGTGCTGGGTGGCGAGGAAGATTTTCTTGTCGCCCGCGAGAGCCTCTTCGAGCGCGCGCACGCTCGATTCGCGCCCCACCACGAACGGCGTCATCATGTAAGGGAAAATGACGACGTCCCGGATGGGCATCATCGGCAACTTCTTGCTCTCGAATTTTTCCTTTGGATTCGACAATTCAGGCTCCCGTCCTGGCACAAGAAAAGATCACAACCTCATCTTACAACCAATATCGGATCGGAGTTTACTGCCGTGCTCGCCTGCACGTATCTTTCGCCAGATAGCAAGACCTTGCTGCCAGTCTCTCTAGCTCGCGGCTTTCTCGATCATCGCCAGAGAGACATTCCGCTTTTCTACCATCTCACGCGTCACTTCAAACTCTTTTACTTTCTTCTGGCTGGGGAGGTTGTACATCAATTCCAGCATCAGCTCTTCGAGAATCATGCGCAGTCCGCGCGCGCCGACTTTCCGGATCATGGCCTGGCGGGCGATGGCGCGATTGGCGTCGTCGGAGAACTTGAGCCGAACATTCTCGAATTCGAACAGACGCTGGTACTGCTTGACAATGGCATTCTTGGGCCGGGTGAGAATTTCGACAAGCGCGTTTTCGTCGAGGCTTTGCAGCACGCCGACCACCGGCAGGCGGCCAACGAACTCAGGAATAAGCCCGAACTTGATCAGGTCTTCAGGCTGGGTCTCTGAGACCAGTTCGAAGCTGCGCTTCGATGAAGGCAGTGTCTGCTCTTCTTCGCTCTCCGCGCCGGTGCGGAAACCCAAAGATTTCTTGCCTACGCGGCGGGCAATGATCTTTTCGAGCCCCACAAAAGCCCCACCGCATATAAAGAGGATGTTCGTCGTGTCGACGGGCGTGAATTCCTGATGCGGATGCTTGCGCCCTCCCTGCGGAGGAACGTTGGCAATCGTGCCCTCGAGAATCTTCAGCAGCGCCTGCTGCACGCCTTCGCCGGAGACATCGCGAGTGATCGACGGATTCTCATCCTTGCGACCGATCTTGTCGATCTCATCGATATAGATGATGCCGGTCTGGGTGCGGCTGACGTCGCCTTCGGCGGCCTGCAGAAGCTTGAGAATGATGTTCTCGACATCCTCGCCGACATAGCCGGCTTCTGTGAGCGTAGTGGCATCGACGATTGCGAAAGGAACGTCGAGCATCCGCGCCAGTGTCTGCGCGAGCAGTGTTTTGCCGGTGCCTGTTGGCCCGATCAGCAGGATGTTCGATTTCGTCAGCTCGACACCATCGCTGGTGCGCTGGCGGTTCATGTAGATGCGCTTGTAGTGGTTGTAGACGGCGACGGCCAGCTTCTTCTTTGTCTGCTCCTGCCCGATCACGTATTCGTCGAGGAAAGTTTTCACTTCCTGCGGCTTCGGCAGCTGGTTGGGAACGGCGGAGGCAGGAGTCGCAGTGCGGTCATCTTCCAGAATCGAATTGCAGACGGCAACGCACTCGTCGCAGATATATGCACGGGGATAGTCGCTCGGCGATGAGATCAGTTTCGCGACCGCGTCCTGTGACTTGTGACAGAACGAACAGCGCAACATCTCATCCGAGCCTGATCTGGTTTTCACTCGGCCCTACTCCTTTTCTGACCCCTTGCTTTACCTACCCGCAGAATCTGAGAAGGAGACGCCCCACTCTACGTCCCCGATGCGACAACCGATCATACCCTCTATCTTGTCTTATAGATGATATCGTCGATGATTCCGTACTCCTTGGCCTGTTGCGAATTCATAATGAAATCGCGTTCCACGTCTTTTTCCACTTTGTCGAGCTTCTGCCCGCTGTGTTTGGCCAATAACTGATTAGTAATCTCCCGCATACGAAGGATTTCGCGCGCGTGAATATCAATGTCGGTCGCCTGACCGGAAAGCCCTCCCATCGAAGGCTGGTGAATCAGGATGCGCGAGTTCGGAAGCGCCAGCCGCTTTTTGGCCTGCCCGGCCGAAAGCAGCAAGGCTGCCATCGACGCCGCCTGTCCGATGCAGATGGTAGTGACATCATTTTTCACATACTGCATGGTGTCATAAATCGCCATTCCCGCCGTGATCGACCCGCCTGGCGAGTTGATGTAGAGTTGTATATCTTTTTCCGGGTCTTCCTGGGCCAGAAACAGCATTTGCGCGATGACGAGGTTGGCGATATTGTCGTCGATGGGTGTACCTATAAAGATGATGTTGTCGCGGAGCAGTCGCGAATAAATATCGTAGGCGCGTTCGCCGCGCCCGGTCTGCTCGATGACCATCGGAACCAGCATCATTCTTGGATCGGTCACTTTATTAGAATCGCTCAAGTTCACCTTCCACACTCCTGCCCCGAGACGGCGTTCACGGTCACTCAGGGGAGGATCGAAATGTCCGCGTGTCGGTCATGCGGACTGGTGATACAGAAAGTCGAGGGTCTTCTCGCTGCGGATTCTGTTGCGAATTCTATCGAGGCCCCCATCTGGTGTCAAACGAGCTCGGACCGCTTCCGCGGTCTGTTTTGTTTGTCGGGCAAGCGACTCCACTTCGCTGTCCACTTCTTCGTCGCTCGCTTGTAAATTCTCGAGATCGGCAACTTTTTCCAGCAGTAACTGTGCCTTCACATCGTGAACCGCCTGTTCCCGCTGGCCGGCGCGCAAACGCGGGAGGTCCATTTTCTTCATCTGCTCGCCGGTAAGCCCTTGCGCGGCCAAAGCCCGCAGCCCGCGCTCCAGCCGAACGTCGATCTGTTGTTCAACCAACGCGTCTGGAACTTCGAATTCGTTGCGCTTGATCAGATCGTCAACCAGTTTGTCTTTCGCCGAACGCTCGGCTTCGCGGCGGCGTTCGGCTTCCATCTGCTCGCGCACCTTTTGCCGGAAGTCGTCGACGCTCGTGAACTCGCCGAACTGCTTGGCAAACTCCTCGTTCAGCTCGGGAAGGGTCTTCTGTTTGACCGCATGGACCTTCACCGTGTAGCTGAAGGTTTTGCCAGCCAGGCGCTTGTCTTGGGCGTCTGCCGGATAGCGCACGTCAAAGGTTCGGTCGTCGCCGACATTTGCGCCGCGCAGATTCTCGGTGAATTCCGGCATGGTGTTCTTGCCGCCGATTTCGACCAGCACCTCATCCATGTGAACCGGTTGAGCGGCTTCCTGCTGAGCCGGCCCCGACTCGCCTGCTGCCGGCTTGGGAGTGCCATCGAGCGAGACCTGGGCGAAGTCCCCATCGGCCAAAGCTCGGCCTTCGACCGGGTCAAACTTCGCGTGGCGCTCGCGCAAATCATTGATTGCCTGCTCCACATCGGCTTCGGCGACGGCAATCTCGGGCTTGTCGGCTCGCAGCTCCTTGTAGCCCTCAACTTTGATTTCGGGCAGAACTTCGAAGGCAGCCTTAAATCGCAGCGGTTCTCCATCATGCAGATGAAGATCGGTGACGCGCGGTTGGGAAATGGGATGCACGCCAAGCCGTTCAGCTTCCCGCCGAAAATATCGGGGAATGAGCGCTTCCACGACGTCAGTCTTGATTTCTTCGGAAAAACGCTGCCGGATAATCGAGGCCGGGACATGACCGCGGCGGAAGCCGGGAATGCGCGCCAGCTTCTGATATTTCTGGATCAGCGATTCGGTCTGGCGACCGACCTCTTCGGCGGGGATCTCGATTTGAATCTCGCGCTTGGTGCTTTCTTTTGTTTCCGTGGGGCTCACAATTTGCCTTTCAAAAAATGCCTGCAGCGTTCAAAGAACGAGGCTGGAAGGGCAAGGCTCCCGCTGCACGCCCATGCCGCAGCCTTGAGTGTAAAGATTGCCAGAGAGTAACGTCAAACGGCGGAAAGCTACGTCCTGCCCACCAAAGTAATGAGGGTTATTTCGGGACGGCAATTGAGGCGGACGGGCGGCGTGATCACTCCGATGCCGCGGTTGGTATAGAGCTGCAGGTTCGAGACCCGGTACAGACCGCGCGGATATTTTGTCGCCAGCTGCGGCAGGATGGGTGCCCCAATGCCAGGGATCCAGACCTGGCCTCCGTGCGAGTGCCCGGACAATTGAAGATCGGCAGGATGCCTCGCAATCACGTCGGCAAAATCGGGCTCGTGAACCACAACGATCTTCGATTCCTCCACCGGAACGCCCGCGAACGACTTGCCCACATCGGCCGCTCGTTCGATCACGTCATCGACGCCCACCATCCACAAGCGCTGTCCATTGCGTTCCAGCGGAACGGATGCGTTGCGCAAGACTTTGATGCCGTGGTGCGTCAGGATTTCATCCACGAGACCGGCGCCATTCCAATGGTCGTGATTGCCCAGCACCGCCAGCATGGGACACTCGCTCATCTGTTGCAGAACCTGCGCACACGGTTCGGCATGGCGAGCGCCGGCAATTCCATGCGACTGGAAAAGCGGGGCCGACACGAAGTCACCGGTGAGCACGACCAGATTCGGGTCGAGCGAGCGAGTGATTTGAACCGCGCGTTCGATCTGCGGCTTGCCAATGTACGGACCGAAATGAAAGTCGGCCATCTGCGCGATGCGGAAACCTTCGAAAGATTCGGGCAGCCGGGGAAGGCGGATGGTGATCCGCTCCACGACCGGGTCCTCGGGCTCGAACAGGAAGCCATCGATACCAGCGATGGCGCCAAGCCCGATTCCAGCGACTGCAAACTGCTTAAGAAAACGTCTACGATCCAAGGTCATCCTGAAAAAGCTCGTCCTAGCCAAAGCTCGTGCCAAATGAAGCTCGTCTTACTGTGCCCGTCTTCTGTGCCCATCCTCGAAAAAGGGACTGCCACTATTATAAAGAAGGGCCAGCTAGTAATGTGGTTGGATGCTGGTTCGAGCGCTCTGAGGTAACTAGCGCGGGAATTCAAAGGAATTTGGTCTGTCGATCGAACTCCACATGCGCATTCCTGACTGGCTCAAAATCCTTGACTCTGAAGTCGTCGCCTGCACGCGCTGTCCGCGACTGGTCGAGTATCGCGAGCGCATCGCGCGCGAGAAGCGCCGCGCCTATCTGGCGTGGGATTACTGGGGTAAGCCCGTGCCCGGATTCGGGGACCCTGCTGCGCGTGTATTGATTCTGGGCCTGGCTCCAGGGGCCCATGGGTCGAATCGTACTGGCAGGCCATTTACAGGAGATGCCTCGGGAAAGTTCATGTATCCGGTGCTCTATGAGACGGGATTTGCCAGCCAGCCGATGGCGACGGATCGCAATGACGGTCTTGTACTGACAGATCTGTACATTACTGCGGCGGTAAGATGCGCTCCTCCCGACAACAAGCCGCTGCCCAGCGAGTTGGTCAACTGCGCATCTTTCCTTGAGCGCGAGCTGGAAGGGCTGAAGAAGGTGCGCGTAATTGTCGCGTTGGGACGCATCGGTTTTGACAGCTATCTGAATTACTTAAGACGCCGAAAAGTGATTACCACCAGGCGGGAATATTTGTTTCGCCATGGCGCCGAGTACGCACTGCCCAATGGTCGCGTGCTGCTGGCGTCCTACCATCCTTCGAATCAAAACACCCAGACGGGCAAGCTAACGAAAGAGATGTTTCTGAGGATTTTCAAGCGCGCCGGCCAACTTGCCGATCAACCTAGTGGGCGGATCCTGGCGTAGCGAAAGCACCCCCTGGGCCGGCGTGGGCAAGCGACCGCTTCGGGATGAGGCCGCCCTTTCTTTGAGCGAACAAGGCAACAGGCGGGCTTCAGCGCTGCAGCTTGAGGCTCCAGATTTAGGCCTTGGGGTGTCAGGTCTTAGGTCTTGGGTATCAGTTCGCCTATCAGGTCTCGAGCTTCAGGTTTCGGCTGGGACTCATCGATCCTGTCTATCTCATTGGTTTATAAAGAATTTACTGGTAAATGATTTATTTATCAGAGATTTAGCGATTCCATGCCGTCTAAATCTTTGATTTTAAAAGATCACGCTAAGGGGGTCTCAAAATCCTCTCCCCGAAACCGCCCTCGGCAAGTGGCCATTCTCCACGCCTAAAACCCAACCAAAACAGGCTCAGTCTCCAGCAAGATTCCCCATTCGGATTGCACGCGCCGCTGAATCGCGTCCTTCAGTTCGAGGATGTCGCTGGCGTGCGCATTCCCGGTATTGACCAGCGCCAGAGCGTGTTTTGTCGAGATCGCAGCCGCGCCGAGGCGGAATCCCTTGCTGAACCCGGAATGCTCCACCAGCCAGGCTGCGGAAACCTTGTGCTGTGCTTCAAGAGCGGGATAAGCCGGAACTTTGAGGCTTCTTGCTTCGGCGCGAGAGATGAGATCCTCGAATTGCGGCTTGGTGAGCACCGGGTTCTTGAAGAACGATCCGGCGCTGTGGGAATCGGGATCTCCCTCGACCAGCAGCATGCCCTTCAACCGGCGGATTTCACGAACTGCCTCGCGCACCTCCACTAGCGATGGCTCCATTCTTGCACCGGCAAAACGTCTTTGCAGGTCTGCATATTTGATAGTGGGAGCAGCGTCGCGTTGCAGGCGGTATTTGACCCGCAGAATAATGTAGCGGCCGCGCTCGCTTGTATTGAAGATGCTCGAGCGATAGCGAAAGCCGCAGCCTGCATTGGACACAACTACCGTCTGGTTTTCCCGGGTGTCGAATGCCTCGACCGAGTCGATTGTCTGGGCGACCTCTTGCCCGTAGGCGCCGACGTTCTGTACTGGAGTGCCTCCGACGCTGCCCGGAATGCCACTTAGACATTCAATCCCGGCGCAGCTTTGGGCCACGGCTTGGGCCACGAAAGCATCCCATTCGTAGCCCGCTCCCACAGAGAACAGAGCCCTCGAGCCGGACGAGTCGTGCGTCAGTCCGCCTATGGCGATGCGCAGCACGAGACCAGGAAAACCGGAATCGGCAACCAGCAGGTTGCTTCCGCCACCGAGCACGAACAAAGGAAGGGCACGACCTCGCGCGAATTCGAGGCCTTGCCGTACTTCGTCTTCGCACCGTGCCTCGGCGAAGTAATGAGCTGGGCCTCCGACTCGGAGGGTGGTGAAAGGTGCAAGCGGGATGTTCTCCTGGAAGATCATCGTACGGCTTAGTGGCCGGTTCATCGTGGAGACGCAGCTAGCCGCACCTCCACCAAGCAAGAGCATCTCACGCCCTCGCGTCGCAAGGATATGAGGGTTATGAGACTGCTCAGAGCTTCGGCCGCGACTCAATGCTCTCTTTCACCTGTCACATTTGTCGGTAAGGCTGGTCACAGCGCCCTCGGCGACTTTTCATTGATCATAATGACAAGAGCTGTGGTGTTTGGTCGCGCGTGAAAGTCGGGCAGAGCAGCGAGCTACAGCTGCGGAGCTTCCGCTATGACTGACGTGCAATTCCTTCCTAGGGCAGAGGGAGACCCTTTGGAACCACTGACCATCTATCAGCAACAAGTTCTGGAGCGTGCGGTCGCGAAGCTGGTCGTTCTAGGAGAGCGAATTGGCGTGAGCACCGAAGAGATGATCCAGTTGCTGAAGGCGGGACTGACCGTGGGTGAACTCCTGGAATACCTGATGAGCAGGACGGGAGAGGTCGCGTGAATGGAGGAGAGGATTGATTCGCGCCCGACTCGGCGCGCCGGCCGACGGCCCTGAGAAGAAGACAGGGAGGAGACGGCTATGCGAAAGGTAATCTGGATGTTGGCAATGCTCACGGCTTGTGGCCTGGCCGTCGCGCAAAGCGGCAAAGGCGCGACAACCGGCGTAGAACCGATTTCCGGGAGGCAGCTTTATAGCTCTTATTGCGCGCTCTGCCATGGTGCTGACGGCAAGGGCGGGGGGCCATTCTCTCCGCAGCTGAAGGTTTGGCCGGTGGACCTGACGCAGCTGGCAAAGAAGAATCATGATGTCTTTCCGGAGATGCACGTGCGGGAGGCGATTGATGGGGAGTTCGGCAAGCCTTCGCATGGAAGCGCGGAGATGCCGATTTGGGGTCCGGTATTTCGCTCGATGGCGCACGGGCGCAAAGACAGCGCGCAGGTCAGAATCGAGGCGCTGGTCAGGTATCTCGATTCGATTCAAGAGAAGTGATTGGCCGGCATATTTGTGCTGGGGAGCGAGTGAGTTTGCCGTTGGGGCGGCGATTCGGTAATCTCAACCGATGCCACATTGCCGAAGCGGCATCGCATGGAATGGTGCCGCCAGACAAGGACTCCGGGGAAGACTCGCGATTTGCGACCTTCGAACTGCAGTCATTCTGATCATCTTGAGTTTCGTCACATCGGCCGGTTTTTCGCAGCAGCCGTCGCCCCCGGAATCTCCAAAGCCCCCGGAGCAGACCAAATCACCGGAACCCGCGCCGGAGGGGCAACAGAACCCGGAGCAGACAAAGCCGCCCGAGCAGACGTCCCCAACCATGAAGGAGCAGGCAGAAAACGCGGCCTTGCAACCGGTGAAGCTGTTCAACCTTCTGGAGAAGAAGTCGATCGTATTTCCTGACATCGCCGCGAGCACCACCGCGCTAACTCCCGCGGGAAAGTTCAAGCTTTTCGTCGACAACAGCGTTTCGGTTCACATCGTATTGTGGTCTTTGACCGGGTCGGCTTTTGCCCAGGCCGCCAATTCCCCAACCGGTTTTCAGCAAGGATGGACAGGGTACGGAGAGCGATTCGGCGCATCAATGGCCAGGTATTCGTCAGGACAGTTCTTCGGCACCTTCGTTCTTGCCTCGGCACTGCATGAGGACCCGCAATTTTTTCCGGAGTACAATCTGACGTTCAAGCAGTCAATCAAATATTCATTCCGGTGCCTCTTCATCGCCAGAAACGATCGCGGTGAGTGGGGAAAAAATGTGTCCGGACTGGTGGGCCCACTGATGGGTGAGGGCCTGGCAAATGTCTACTGGCCCGATCGCAATCGCACCGCGGGAGACACGTTGTTCCGCTACGGTGTGGATTTGGCGTCGCGCGCTGCAGGAAATATGTTCCGGCAGTACTGGCCGCGGTTGTTCGCCAAGATGCAACATGCGACGCCGATGCAGGGCGATCCTCATTGAAGCAGGCGCTGGAGGAAAAGTGCTGCTGGAAGGAACGGCAACGCGCATCTAACCAAGGCATAACCGAACAATCGTCGGAAAAACAATTAGTCAGAAAAAATAATAGTCGGAAAGTTAGATCTGAACCAGGAGAGCGGAGATTGAGGAAACGTACGCTGTTGTGCATGATTTTTACCGCACTTTCCATCGCATCGGCGCCGGCGCAGGAAGCGAAATTCCCACGCTACAACTTTGATATTGGCGGCGGCTATGGTCTGGGGCGTGGTGACGTGAGCAGATTCGTGGGCGATTCCTATCAGATCGAGGCCGGCGCCGGGATGAACTTCAACCGCATGTTCGGATTCAACGCCGAATACATGTATTACAACCTGGACCTGAAGCAAAGTGTGGCGAACAGCCAGTCGATCAACAAGGCATCGGGATACATGAACTCATGGTCGCTGGATGGGCTGGTGCGCTCTCCCGTGCATCTCGGCGACTACGGAGCCTATGGCATTTTTGGCGTTGGATTCTATCAGCGGATCGTGAACTCGACGACTGGAACCGTTCCCGCCGGCGCAACTTGCCAGCCGGCATGGGTGTGGTGGGACATTTATTGCGTCAATGGCTTCGTGCTGACGTCGCAGTCACTGAGGGAGAACACAAAGGTGGCAGGCGGGTTCAACTTCGGCGGAGGAATCACCTATCGCTTGCATCGCTGGCATAATGCCAGCCTTTTCGCCGAGTTTCGTTATCACCGCGCTTACACCAGCGATACGCAGACCTCGGTGATGCCGATCTCGGCTGGCTTTCGATGGTGAGATTTCGATGGTGAAAGAAGCGCTCTGATGTCGGGTACCGGACGCGGATCAATTCCAGGGCAGCTGCAATAACGTAACCTTCAGGCCTGAGCTTCGCCGCATTGTGGCATTTGCGTGAATTTCTTCCCTGGTCTTGGGGTTTCGCACAGACGGCGAAACTCGCGAAGAGCGTTCAAGGAATTCACTAGCGACTGACGTTCACTGTTGCTCGCCGTTGGGTAGCAGAATTCGATTTCGTCCATTACCGCATCCTGCGCTTCTTTGATGCGTTGCGGCAGATCGCTGCAGTCGGTTTCTACGACCGTAGCCTGCAATAAGTCTTTCCAGTAGCGTGCTGGCGCGGGTGACCATGGTTGGTTATCCATCATTAGCTTTGCCCCAATGCAATTAGTGCGAATCTCTTAACTGGTTGAATAAAGATCAATCAGGAATGAGAAGCAATACAGTGAATCCCCGAGACGCTAAAAGTGCTCATCCGATTGCCGGGACAACCTAGAGGGGATAATCTACGTACAAGCGAGCCGGCGCGTAGTAGGTGAGGACAGGGCTCTTCAGCGAACCCATACCCGTTTCTGACCGAGAGAGATGTAGTTTCTTAATCGCCTGAACGCGCTTATGAGGCGTCTGGAGGGGTCGTACTCGGTGCTTCCCTTTGACGATGACGCAAAGCTACGGATGGCAAAGACAGTACGAGGCCGCAATTCTGGAGACCGACCGCACACGTTTGCCAAAACTGGTCCAGGATGCGCAAGCGGCTATTGACAGGCGGCTCGCGGAACTTCAAGCAGATCGCCAGGCCACTTCCGAGGAACGGCTGGCGCTTTCAGATGCTTTGGCTGGCTTGAATATTCTGCGCAACGAGAGATCGTAAGACCCTACCCGATTAGCTTTGAACCGGGGCTATGCCGCGTTCTTCGTTAACCCCCGCACACAACCGACGAGCTCCGACAAGGACCCGGACTTCACGATCAGTTTGCGGATTCCGGCGGCGAGCGCTTGTTCCTCAAGCACATGAGTGCTGAAGGAAGTGAACATGACCAGAGGGACACCCGGCATAGAGGCATTGAGAATTCTGGCTGCCTCCAAACCGTTCATTACGGGCATGGAGAGGTCGAGGATGATTAGGTTGGGATGAATCTGCTGGGCGATTTCGATGCCCTCTTTGCCATTGCTGGCCTCGCCACAAACCTGCCATCCCGGCTCGGATTCGAAGATCTTGCGCATGACATTTCGAACCTGAAGGCTATCGTCGACGATGAGAATGCGGGGCGGCATAGGCGTACGCATAGCGATACGGTGGTCGACAGTGGCGGATCGGCCCCAACGCAAAGTATCGTAGCACCAGCGACTTGGAAGAAAGAATCGGATGTTGCGGGTAGATTCCAGGGGTGCACCGCCCAAGAGACTTTCCTGACGTGCCGACGGGTTGTACAGGAATTCCTTATGCGCACTGATCGCGCCAGGCACGCCGGATTTTATAGGGAGCTGTGCCGAGGCGGTTGCACTCATCTCTTGCGCCAGAGGGACGACAAGGCGTCAGCAGCGTCCTTCAAAGCTTGTTCCTGGGATTTTGCCCTCACCATGATGTCGGGTTTATTGACAGCGATGGCGCGATGACGCGCGTCTACGCTGGAGTGTGAAGTATCGTCGAGCTGTTGCAGTGCGCGTTCGAAAACTGCTTTGCAGGCTGCCGGTTCGGTGCGTTGAGTAACGTTCATGAATGCATGGGAACATTGGAGGGGGAATGCCCGCCATACAGCTCAACTGGGAATTTTGGTGTGAGGAAACTCGAAAACGCGGTACTCAGTCTCGCGCTGCCCGGCATGCATCTAGGGCAAGGCACTCTCGCGCATGGTCTTAATTCGGTCGCTCAGCTGGGACAATTGGGGGAAGAGCAGGGCATGGACCGGCGGACTGCAGCCGCAAAGAGCTTCTTCGCTTTCCATATAGGTGCGGGCCAAGCGAAGTTGCTCCTGAGCCGGTTCGAGGTATGAGCCGCCCTGTGATGGATCGAGATATATGTTCGCAACCGTGAACACCATACGATAGAGGTGTTCCATTGCTCCTATGCGAGCCAGGGTCTGAGAGAGGTCTGAGCCTGCATTATCCGCCATGGTGGCGGAGGCTGCTTGGAGCTTCTCCAGGGCATAAGCGGCATAGGAAAGCGAACTGGCCAGTTCAGGCAGTCCCGACAGTTTGCCGCCGGAGGAGCATGAACTTTGATCGGGGTGAACGTTGTTGGGGTCGGCTGATCGACATCCGTTTTCTCCGATGCCATCGAGGATCCGGAAGGATAGTTGAATCGAGGCCGTTTCCAGATCCTGGTCTTGCGCCCCCAAATCTGCGTTCGGCACATCATGTTTTAATGAGTTCCCATATGCGCCGCTGAGGGTTTGCATCAGTTGCTGAATGTCCGCGGGATATTCTGCGGCGGCGGTTTCCGATGCCGAGATCTGGCTGGTGGAACAGTCGGTAAGGCAGGTGGCGCCGGCAGATTTTTGCGCTTGCGTTTGTACGCACAGAGCGATTATCGGAATCGTGGTGAATGCAGCGAGCGCCAGCTTGGACGGGAAGAACCTTCCTCGCAGTTTCATTGATTAGGCAAAAACCAATTATCAACGCGGTCGGTGGCGTGCGACCGTGATTCAAATCAATTGCTCAAACTAGTTCTTCATTGCCGCCAAGTGTACGTCTAGAACCTATGGTTAGGGAACTCGAAAGTACATCGGGTGTAGTTTGTAGTGCCTGGACCGCGGATTTGGAGGAGGATGTGCTGACGGTCCGGGGCATGGTTGGAAACCCGACAGAATTCGCTACGTTTAGGCGGAGGCAGTCCCCAGGTAGATCAATAACTTTTGGTTCGACCTACTCGAACCGGTAGCCGGGCTTGGGCGTGCAGCGAAACACTCGCCCCCGGTCGGAGCTATCCGCTTCATCGCAGGTTGCCCAACTGAGAAATAATGCGGGGCCCAGGGGAAAGATGATTGTTTGTGCGTCGAGATCGGCCTCGATGCTCACGCTTTGTGCGCCGAAGGGCAGAGTAAAGGAAAGACCGTCGCCAAAGACGACGGGATAAGTCCGATGCTCGGTCTGACTTGCCATAGGGCGAAACACTTCGGCTTCAAGAAGGAAAGTCGTGGTTTCAGACCAGTTCAGCGCGGCTACGACGAACTTCTGTCCGCCGTCGGTGAGATGATCGGTTTCAATTTGGGTGAAGGGGCAAGGACCCGCGATGCAGGAAGCACGGGCATCGCGAAATTGATTGCCGGGGCCGGCGTCAAGAGTGGCGGAGCTGATGGCGGCCTTCCACTTGCCGTCGGGCGAGCAAGGATGCTGCCCTTTGCACGGCACATTGCCCTTGTTCTCGACTACAAAGGTCTTCACCGCGCTGCCGACATTCAATTCGGTCATCGCCTTGATTGCGTATCTCACACGCACATTCGTGACCTGAACCTCGGGCTGATTTCGAGGAGCAGGGGAGCTGGCGAGCGGCACCATATGGACGACGTAGATCTTATTGGCCACGATGTCATTTACGTCCAAAGGCCGATAGATGGGATTTCGAAAAGAGAGAACAATCGGGTAGCCTTTGCGAATTCGCTTTCGGAGCTTGAGCACAAAGAAACCGGAGGAATCGGACTTGGCCTCGGCCTCCGCCAAATCTCCGGCCGAAACGGTCACGCCGCCGATCGGCTGCTGCTTATGAGGATCGTCATTCTGAATCAGCACCGCTCCGCGAAGGGAAAGCGGTTGCTGGCGCTGCCAGCGGACCAGCCCGAGCACGCTGGCCGTCAGCAAGAGGGTAACCAGCAGGACAATCCATGCCTCGATTTTGTGTTCGCGTGTCATTGCAAATTCAACTGCATTTTAGGCTGAAACCCAGCCCTCTTGTGTTTCAGATGCATGTACCAACTGTTGTACAGAAGGCCCCCTGAATCGATAGCATACTCATGGGGATTCCATTTGAGGAAGCTGACGGAAATAATTGGGAAGATATGAACGATGACATGGTATCCCGCAGGCAGATTTTGCGGGGGATTCTGGCAAGCGGGTTGTGCTTGCCGATAGCGAAGATATTGCCAGCGTCACTAGCCGAAGCGCAAACCGCCGGCCCTCCGAGCAGTGAGCTGACACTGCCGGTGCTGTCGCCGGAAGACGACAAGTTTCTGGATGAAGTCGAAAATGCGCACTTCCTTTTCTTTTGGGATCAGGGAAACCCGAAGACCGGAATGGTTAAGGACCGCTGCAACGTCCATATTGACGATCAGCGGCCGGCGGCCAGCATCGCAGCAACGGGCTTTGGATTAACCGCGCTTTGCATCGGAGAAAAGCGCGGTTACGTTTCCAGGAGCGATGCACTGGAGCGAGTGTTTGCAACCCTGCGCTTCCTCTGGAAGAAATTGCCCAACCATCGCGGATTCTTTTATCACTTCGCGAACGCAGAAACGGGAGAGCGCATGTTCGATTCCGAGGTGTCATCGGTTGACACCGCGATTCTGCTCTGTGGGGTGCTGACTTGCGGCCAACACTTTCGACATCCAGGTGTGCGAGAACTGGTGGATTTGATCTTCAATCGTGTGGATTGGACCTGGCTTTCTGAAGATACGACTCTGTTGGGGCACGGGTGGACGCCGGAGGTTGGATTTCTCTCGTCGCGTTGGGATTACTACAGCGAGCTGATGATGATGTATCTATTGGGCATGGGTTCCTCGGCCCACCCATTGAAAGACGAGGTGTGGACGGCGTGGAAGAGATTGACCTTCGAATATGATGGGATGCGATATATCGGATCTTTTGCGCCGCTGTTCGTGCATCAGTATTCGCAGGCCTGGTTCGACTTTCGTGGCAAGCGCGACAAATACGCAGATTACTTTCAGAATTCGGTGATCGCCACAGAAGTCCATCGCCGCTTTTGCCTGGAGTTGGGAAAAACACAGTTTCCTGATTACACTGACGACCTTTGGGGAATCACGGCCTCGGATTCGGAACACGGCTATGTTGCCTGGGGCGGACCTCCGGCCATGGGTCCAATCGATGGCACGGTGGTTCCGAGCGCGGCTGGAGGATCGTTGCCCTTTCTGCCTCAGCCGACGCTGCGTGTGTTGAAGAACATTCGCTATCACTATCCGTCGGCATGGACCAAGTATGGATTTGTGAACGCATTCAATCCGCTCAAAAACTGGTACGACACGGACGTGATCGGGATCGACACCGGAATCATTCTTTTGATGGCGGAGAACCTGCGCACCGGATTCGTATGGGAAACTTTCATGAAAACAGCGGAAGCGCAACGCGGGATGCAACGAGCAGGGTTCAAAAAGTATTAGAGCGAAAACCGATGCTCGCAGCTGGCACGACGCAACAGGAGTGCGATTTCTCTCATCAAAAAGCTGTTTGATTGGTCAGCACTTAACCGGCCTTGTTCGCCTGTAATTGATTCGGCTACACTTGAAATACCCGCCACTTCGAGAGCTGCTTTGTTGGGTTTCAAGCGTTAAGCAGGTGAGCTTTCCCCGGTTTGCGAGACCCATGATGATTCCACCATGCCAGAGGGACCTGAGTCTTTAGGCGGATGGCGCGAGCGCCTCTCCGCATTACGCAATGTACCGATCGTGCTCCGCTTCGTCTGGGAATCGGGGCGGGCGGTGGTCCTACTCGGCCTGATTGCCCGTGTCATTGCCTCACTGTTGCCGCCAGCCTTGTTTTGGGTGTCAAAGCTGATCATTGACACCATCTACCGGATTCTCACCACTCATCAGCCGATCGGAACCAGATTGTGGTGGCTGGTGGCGTTGGAGTTCGCCATTGCGGTCAGTATTGCTGTTCTCGGCCGGCTGATCGACTACCTCGATACTCTGCTTGCCGGCAAATACATGCATCACATCAGCGTTCGCGTCATGGAGCATGCCGCGAGCTTGGATCTGCTGGCCTATGAGGATCCGGTTTTTTATGACCGGCTGGAGCGAGCTCGCGTACAGGCGACCGACCGCCTCTACATGATTCAGGCAATCGGAAGGCTCATCCAGCAGGTGATCACGACAATCACGTTATCAGTCTCGATCATGTTCTTTTCGCCGTGGCTCTTGTTGTTGCTGATCGTGGGCGTAATTCCGGCGTTCGTGGGAGAAACGCACTTCGCATTCCTGGGATATGCGAAAAATTTCCGCCAGACTCCGATTCGTCGCCAGCTGGACTATCTGCGCATTCTGGGCGGCAGTAAGGAAGCCGCGAAGGAATTGAAACTGTTTGGGCTTCGCGACTTTCTCAGCTCGCGATTCAAAGGATTGTCGGAACAGGTTTACGAGGAAGACGTCGCCTTAGCCCGCCGCAAGGTGGCGGCAGGCTCCGTTCTTTCCGCGATTGGCACGGCTGGTTATTACACCGCCTATGTCTTTGCCGTCTGGAGGACAGTCACTGGAGTCTTCAGTTTTGGCACGCTGACATTTCTAGCGAATGCGATTCGGGATGCAAGTTCGAATCTGCAGCAGACCTTCTCCACGCTCTCGACCATCGCCGACCAGGCGCTGTTCATGACAGACCTGATTGCATTTTTCGAGATGCGTCCGAAAATCGAATCGAAGCCAAATGCATTGCCTGCGCCGCGGCCGATCAGGATTGGCTTCGAATTTCGGAATGTCTCCTTTCGCTACCCCGGAAGCTCGCGCCTGGTTCTGAACGGACTGAATTTTCAGTTGCGTCCCGGTGAGCGCGTGGCGCTGATTGGCGAGAACGGGGAAGGGAAGACAACAATCGTGAAGCTGCTGACCCGGCTTTACGATCCCTTGGAAGGGCAGATCCTGCTCGATGGCGTCGACCTGCGCGAATACGATTTGGCTGACCTGTACAAAGAAATCGGAGTCATCTTCCAGGACTACATGCGCTACGAGATGACCGCGCGGGAGAATATCGCAGTGGGGCGGATCGAGGAGGTCAATAATCTCGAGTTGCTGCGCCGCTCGGCCGAAAAAAGCATGGCGAGCGATGTTGTCGGCAAACTCGGCGCTGGATACGACCAGATGCTGGGCCGGCGCTTTGAGGGCGGCGTCGATCTTTCCGGCGGTGAATGGCAAAAGGTTGCGCTGGCCCGAGCTTATTTGCGCGACGCGCAAGTGCTGGTTCTCGATGAGCCAACCTCGGCGCTGGACGCGCGCAGTGAGTATGAAGTTTTTCAGCGTTTCGCGGAATTGACTGCCGGGAAGATGGCTCTATTCATTTCGCATCGCTTTTCGACGGTGCGTATGGCCGACCGGATTGTTGTGCTCGAGAATGGCCGGATCGCGGAAGAGGGCGATCATGATGCGCTGACCAGCCTCGGCGGTCGATATGCAGAGATGTTCGAACTGCAGGCGGCCAGTTATCGGTAGCAAGGCGGAAGCATGAGGAAGCGAGAGTTCATTTGGTGAGGATGGAATAAGGGCGATGCGTCCTGATACTCAAATTGACAGCATGATGCAGGAAGAAGCGCGACAGCGATCTTCTTCTCCCGCTCGCGAGGTGGAAGCCGAACGAGTGCGTGCCGCTGGCAAAGAACTCGGGGCGAGTTTGAGTTGGCTGCCGGGCAAGCCGGAGTCTGAGACGCTGGCGAAGCGGTGCCAGGCGCTGCTGGCGAGTTTCAAGACTTTGTCTGCTAAGACCGAAGAGGCTTTCTCCAAGGCGCGAAGTTCGGAGGACCTGCTGTGGCTTCGTAACAATGTGCAGCAACTTTCCACGGCGGCGCGGGGTGTCACCAACGAACTTGCCCCGCTGAGCAACATTGCGATCGTCGCCGACAAGCAGGAGATTCTTCCCCGGGTGCTGGCGATCGCCCAGGGCTACCTCGACTGTTGTGATGGTGCGGTGTCGAAAGTAGATTTCACGGCGTTCTGTCTGGCCTTCGAAGAGACGATGCCGCTCGAGTTCCACGAGATCGGCGCGTTGGTTCCCGCCCTGAAGCTGGTGTTGCTGGAGCGAATCGCGGCTCGGGGCAGCGCTCTGGTGAAAGAGCCATTGAGCAAGTCGTCAGAGCGAGTCGTGCCTTATATCAGGGCATTGCAGCATGTGACCCAGACATCGTGGAAGAGCGAACTCGAGTCGCTGATTCCTTTCGATGGAATATTGCGCGAGGACCCGGTCGGCGCCTATGCCGGAATGGACATTGAAAGCCGCAATGTCTATCGCGAGTCCGTCGCGCACCTTGCGCAACGATCCGATCGGTCGGAGATGCAAGTGGCCAGCGAGGCCCTAAGGCTGGCGCGAAATGCACAAAAAAGAAAGTACGGAGATCCGCGCATTGCCCTGCGTGAATCGCACATCGGCTACTACCTGATTGCGGAAGGCAAGGAACTTCTTTGCCAACGAGTGGGCTATAACCCGACCTTCGGTGAACGGCTGCGAACAGCGCTGCGCAGGTATCCCGACGATTTTCTGCTTTTGGGAGTTGCAGCTCTCACCCTCGCCATTGTCACGGGCGCTTTATGGCTATTGACGCCGGCAACGACTCCGATCGTCGTCTTGCTGATTTCCATGTTGGTATTGATCTTGCCGAGTTCGCAGGCGGCGGTGCAGATCATGAATTATCTGACCACCAACCTGCTGCCGGCGACGAGCCTGCCCAAGCTGGATTTCTCTGCGGGCGTTCCGGAAGATTGTGTCACGTTGGTTGCGATTCCCACTCTGCTGCTGAACGAAACGCAGGTTCGTAATCTGATCGAAGATCTCGAGGTTCGTTATCTCGGAAATCATGACCGCAACATTCACTTCGCATTGGTATCGGATCTGCCCGATTCCGACGTCCCCGCTCCGGAAGAGAACGCGCTGGTGGCGTTGTGTTCGAAGCTGATCGTCGAGTTGAATGAGCGATACGCCGCGAAGGACGAAGGTTCGTTTTTCCATCTCCATCGTCACCGCGTTTATAACCCGCGCGAACGAGGCTGGATGGGCTGGGAACGGAAACGCGGCAAGCTGCTCGATCTGAATCAGTTCCTGCGCGGGCACTTCGACAGTTTTCCGGTAAAGATCGGAGACCTTCCGGTTCTTTCGAAGGTCCGGTTTGTAATTACGCTCGATTCCGACACCGAATTGCCGCGGGGCTCGGCGCATCGCATGGTAGGAGCGCTTGCTCACCCGCTGAATCAGGCCATCATCGATCCCGCCCGAAACATCGTTGTTGCTGGTTATGGCATCCTGCAGCCTCGTGTCGGCATCAGCGTGCAATGTACGGCGCGCTCGCGACTGGCAGCCATTTTTGCCGGCGAAACCGGACTTGATCCGTACACCCGTGCGATTTCGGATGTTTATCAGGATCTGTATGGCGAGGGCACATTTACCGGCAAGGGAATTTACGAAGTCGATACGATGTTCCGGGTTTTGTACGGCCGGTTTCCGCGCAACGCGCTGCTCAGCCATGATCTGATCGAGGGCGCTTATGCGCGAGCCGGCCTGGCCACCGATATCATTGTCATTGAAGATTACCCGACCCATTACAGCGCCTACAGCCGGCGCAAACACCGCTGGCTGCGCGGTGATTGGCAGATTGTGGAATGGCTGACCGACAGGGTTCCCGATGAATCTGGGGCGCGGGTTCCGAATCCGATCTCGCTGGTATCGCGGTGGAAGATTTTCGATAACTTGCGACGCAGCCTGGTTGAGCCCGCCACATTTGCGTTGTTGCTCTTCGGGTGGCTGGCCACAGATGAGCCGATCCTCTGGACGATTGGCGTAATTTGCATCCTTTTCGTTCCTGCATGGGTCGAGCTTGCTTTCGGCCTGACGCGCGCGGTTGCGACACGGCAGATGCGCGTGGCTCGCGATGCCTTCAGCACCCTGTTCGCAACCAACATTACCGTCCTGCTTACGCTGACCTTGCTGGCTCATCAGACCCTGCTATCGCTCGACGCCGTGGTCCGAGCGCTGGTTCGACATCTGGTTACGCGCCAACGGCAGCTTGAATGGGAGACGGCGGCGGAGGCTGAACTCGGACAGCGCTACTCCACGATCGACCGCTATCTCGACTGGATGCCGGTTGTCGCGATTGGTCTTGGCGTCGTGCTCTGGCTTGCCCACCCGTATTCGCTAGTGGCAGCGGTTCCGATCCTTCTGTTGTGGGGCTCCAGCAAGCAGGTTGCGGTCTGGCTGAACAGCAGTCCCATCGAAGCGCCTCCCGAGACAGCCCGCAACGCAGTCCGCCTTCTGCGGAAGTCGACAGTTCATATCTGGCGGTACTTCGCCGAGTTCTCGAATGAGGAGCATCATTGGCTGATTCCCGACAACGTGGAAGACCGGGGCAAGGACCAGCCGCTGAAAGTTGCTTCGAGCGTGTCTCCGACGAACGTGGGACTTTTGCTGAACGCGAGGCAGGTTGCCGGCGAGCTGGGCTATCTCACCGTGCCGGAACTCGTCGACTTGACGCGAAAGACCTTGGCCACGGTTTTGCGGCTTACGAAATATCGCGGCCACCTCATGAATTGGTATGACACGCGCACGCTGGAAGCGAAGGCCCCATTTTTTATCTCTTCGGTAGATAGCGGAAATCTGGTCGCGTCGCTATGGACGTTGCGGCAAGGGCTGCTTGATCGCTTGCATCGGCCAATTCTTTCGCGGGCACTGGCCGGCGGGCTGGTCGACTATCTTCGCGTGCTTGTCAATTTGCGGGCCTTCGATAAACGGGCCTTGGCGCGGTTTGAGCGAGAGTTATCGGGACCGGATTGGCTGACTGCCATATTAGCTTTTTCGGCGGAGCACTTTAACCGAACCCCCTCGAAGGGACAATCGACAGATGCCCATTGGTTCCGTGAGAACGCGCAGTTAAGAGTACAAAAGGCGCATGATCTGGTCGCATTGTATTTGCCGTGGAAGTTGCCTGAATTCGCGCCCCTGCAGCAGAAATTGATGGACGGGGGGAAAGACGCGTCGGCCAATGTTCCTCTGCTGCAATTGCCCGCCTTGATTTCGGAGTTCGAGACGCGTCTGAATGGCAGCGCTCAGACTGCGCAAAATGGAAATCGAGCGGCCGCACAGCGTCTGAAGCTTATGCTTTCCGAAGCGCGCCGGAACGCACTCAACCTGATCGACGCTCTGCGCCAGACAAGCCAGCAGGCACGCGATCTTGGCGATGCCATGGAATTCGACTTCCTGCTTGATAAACAGCGCATGTTGCTATCGGTCGGATTCGACGCACAGTCCGAGGAACTGCAACCTTATTGCTACGATTTGTTGGCCACCGAGCCTCGCACCGCGGTGTTTGTTGCGATCGCCAAAGAAGATATTCCTCAGGATTGCTGGTTCCGGCTTGATCGGCCGTTTACTAACGTCAACGGTCGGCCCGTCCTGATGTCATGGACCGGAACCATGTTTGAATACCTGATGCCTTCGATCTGGATGCGGAGCTACCCCAACACATTGCTGCATCGCGCGGGCGTGGCCGCAGTGCAAACGCAACAGGAGTATGCGGAGGAGAAAGCAATTCTGTGGGGCATTTCTGAGTCTGCCTGCGCCAAGCGCAATGAGGCTGGAGACTATCATTACGAGGCGTTCGGCGTTCCTGCCCTGGCACTGCAAAAAAATGAGTCGGAGCCGCTGGTGGTTTCGCCCTACTCTTCTTTTCTGGCACTGAGTATTGATCGCGTGGGAGCGCTGGCCAACCTGCAACGGATGGATTCGCTCGGATGGTTTGGGTCCTATGGCTTCTACGAAGCAGCAGATTATACGAATTCGCGTCGGCGCATGTTTGGCCCTCGCTACGAATTGGTTCGCCAATGGATGGTGCACCACCAGGGCATGAGCTTTCTGTCCCTCGCCAATTTCTCTTGTGACAACGTCGTGCAGCGCTGGTTCCACTCCGAACGGCGCGTGCAGGCCACCGAGTTGCTCTTGCAGGAGAAGCCGGTATCGCACGCTTTGGCGGCATAAGTTCATAGGGCCGTCGCCACGCGCTAGCTGGCCGTAATTTTTGGGCTCATTTTTATTTGCGGAACCAAACCACAGATTTCTGTATCTAACAAACCTGTTTCTAGTTGACCAGTCTTACCGGCCCGGATCGTTTCTGCGATTTCCCGGGAAAGTTCACGAGTTGAAGTGGGGTAAGCCAGGGTTGGCGAGGGCGTGCGGACGGTTTTGGGCTCTCGACAGTCTCTAGGTATCAGGATGCATTCGTTGGGGACTGGGGTGTCCAACGAGGACGTCGCCACTCGGCTTATTCAGCGCACACATTTGATGGCAGGGAGGTTCCCTTGTGGTTCCTTTACAAACACCCGTGCGTTTACTGTTTGCAGGGCTCTTGATTTGGAGAGCAGCTGCGTCGTTTGCGCAAACTGAGCCGATGCCATCGCCAGGCCAGGCGATTCCCGGGACAAGCGCCCCGAGTTCGTTTGCCAGCAGCGTGCCCACGAAGATCATCCCGGGAGTTCTGCCGCTCTCGCTGCAGGATGCGGTGCAGCGAGGGCTGCAGCAAAACCTTGGCTTGCTGCTTTCGCGGGCAGATGTACGCGTCGCACGCGGCGAACGCTGGGAGCAACTCAGCGCGCTTCTTCCACACGTCACCGCGGCACCTTACATAGCGGAAACGAAAGTCAATATCGATCAGCTTGGCTTTGGGGGTTTCGTGAGTGCATTCCATCTGCCTTCAGCCTCGATTGGGCCATTTTCTTACTTTGACGCCCGCGCTGCTCTGTCACAGACGTTGTTCGATTGGCACTCCATCAATGCCACTCGCGCTGCCAGCCAGAGTCTGAAGTCGGCAGACTATACGTTCCAGGATGCCCACGATCTGGTAGTGCTGGCCGTGGGCTATACCTACCTGCAGGCAATCGCAGACGAGGCCCGCATCGAAACGAACGCAGCCCAGGTCAAAACGGCGCAGGCCCTCTACGATCAGGCGTCGGATCAGGTGAACGCGGGCACCGCGGCGGATATCGATGCCCTGCGTACCAAAGTTGAACTGCAAACCAGGCAGCAACAGCTGATCCAGTCCAAGAACAACTATGCGATTCAGAAACTGACCGTCGCGCGCGTGATTGGCCTGGCTCCAGGGCAGGAGTTCGAGCTTACGGACAAGTCCCCGTATCAGCCATTCGAGGGCTTAACCGTGGAGGAAGCGCTAAAACGTGCTTATGAAAGCCGCTCCGACTATCGTGCCGCCGAGGCCGATGTGCGAGCTGCAGAGCTTTCGCGAAAAGCTGCATTCGCAGGTTATTTCCCTTCGCTTTCGTTCGGCGCCGATTATGGTTTAGGAGGGGCACATCCCTCCGACGCCACGACGGTGGCTGATGTACGCGGCACACTGTCGATTCCCATCTTTACGGGCGGCAGCGTTCACGGCGACGTTCTGCAGGCTGATGCGCGCCTTGAACAGAGCCGCGAACGGCTCGAAAGCCTGCGCGCGCAAGTTGAATCGGATGTGCGCACAGCGTTGCTAAACCTGCAATCATCGGCCGAACAGGTCGAAGTGGCTCGCAGCAACATCGATCTCGCCGATCAGACGCTTGCTCAATCCGGCGATCGTTTTACCGCCGGCGTCACTGACAGTGTGGAGGTGGTGCAGTCGCAAGAAGCAGTCGCGAGCGCGCACGAGCAATACATTTCCAGCCTGTACAACTACAATCTGTCGAAAATTTCGCTGATTCGCGCCCTGGGCATCGCGGAACAGGGCCTCAAGGAATATTTCCGAGGAAAATAAATATGGCGGACGAGAACGCATCCCGTTCGGTACCCGAAGCTACGCAGGTCACTCCGGCTGATTCATCCCCACCACCGGAAAGCAGATACACGGCGGCAGCGCGCAGGACAAAGCGGCGCAGAAGCTTCATCATCGCCGGCGTTGTCGCAGTACTTGTCATCGGTGGGCTCCTTTTATGGCGATACCTGAGCAGTTACGAATCCACCGACGACGCTCAAGTAGACGTTCACCTCTATCCCGTCAGCGCTCGTATCTCCGGCTATGTCATACGAGTCAATGTCGACGACAATCAATGGGTAGAAAAAGGTGCGGTTCTCGTCGAAATTGATCCCACGGACTATGAGGTCGCCGTGGAACAGGCGCAGGCCAACCTGGCAAGCGCAGAAGCAACCGCGAAGTCGCTGAACATTACTGTTCCCATTACATCGGTGAATACTTCAAGCCAGTTGAGGTTCACTACTTCAGGCGTGGCTGATGCCAGCGCTGGTGTTGCTGCCGCCGAAAAGCAGCTGACCGCAGCCCAATCGCAATTGGATGCCGCCGAAGCCAATGATGTGAAGGCGCAGGACGATCTTCACCGTTATAAGCTGCTGGTGGACAAAAGAGAAGTCTCGCAACAGATCTATGACCAGGCGCTGGCTGCGGCGCGATCGAGCACCGCGACGGTTGAAGGAGCTCGGGCGAGTGTGGCGGCGGCGCAGCAGTTCGTGCAGCAGGCTCGCAGCCGCCTCACACAGGCCGAGGCAAACAAGCAATACGCGGAGACCGCGCCACAGCAGGTGTCTTCAACGCAGGCGCGCGCAAAAGCGGCGATCGCAGATGTTGAGCAACGCCGCGCCCAGCTCCAGCAGGCACAACTCAATCTCCAATACACGAAAATTCTCGCCCCGGTAAGTGGGGAAGTGAACAAGACAGTCGTAGTTGGCTTGAACGTTGAGCCGGGCCAGCAGCTTCTTACCGTGGTTCCACTCGATGAAGTCTGGGTGACTGCCAACTTCAAAGAGACCCAGCTCAAGCACATGCAAGTTGGCCAGAAAGCGGAAATCAATGTGGATTCCACGGGCAGAACGGTGAAAGGCCATGTGGACAGCATTGCGGGAGCGACGGGGCCCTTGTTCACTTTGCTGCCCCCCGAGAATGCAACCGGCAATTACGTGAAGATCGTTCAGCGGGTCCCGGTGAAGATCGTTCTCGAGCCGGGTGAGAACAAAGATCGTCGACTTCGGCCGGGGATGAACGTTGTGCCTGATGTGTATCTGCGATGAGCGCAGCCGCGATCACTCTCGACCAGGATGTCTGGAAGCCAAAGTTCAATCCCTGGCTGATTGCGGTTGTCGTCGCGCTCGCAGCCTTCATGGAAGTCCTCGACACCAGCATTGCCAACGTGGCGTTGCCTTATATGGCGGGAAGCCTGGGTGCGAGCAACGACCAAAGCACCTGGGTGTTGACTTCGTATCTGGTCTCGAATGCCATCATCCTGCCGATCAGCGGTTGGCTAGCCGGGGCCCTGGGACGCAAGCGCTTCTTCATGTCGTGCCTGGCGGTTTTTACCATCAGCTCGCTTCTGTGCGGCATAGCGCCGAGCCTCGGATTTCTTCTCTTCTTCAGGGTCCTGCAGGGAGGTGGCGGCGGTGGCTTGCAGCCCATGGCCCAGGCCATTCTGGCGGACACCTTCCCTCCGGAAAAGCGCGGTCTGGCATTCGCACTGTATGGAATCACCGCCATCATGGCCCCAACCATCGGACCTACTCTTGGCGGCTGGATTACGTTCAACTATTCATGGAGGTGGATTTTTTTCATCAACCTTCCGGTGGGTATCGCCACCTTATTTCTGGTGCGGCGTTTTGTAGAGGATCCTCCCTACCTGAGCCGCCTCAAGGCCGCTGGCGTCAAACTGGATTACGTTGGCATCGCTCTCCTCACACTCGGTATCGGATCGTTGCAGATTCTCCTCGACAAGGGGCAGGAGGATGACTGGTTCGGCTCGCGCTTCATCACCACGTTAGTCGTCACCGCGGCGGTGTGCCTCATTTCGCTGGTGATCTGGGAATGGTTTCAAAAGTCGCCGATCATCGATGTGCACATGTTCAAGAACTTCAACTTCGCAGGCGCGAGCCTCATGATGTTCAATCTCGGCATCCTGCTCTTCAGCAGCCTGGTGTTGATGCCGCAGTTTCTGCAGACACTTTTGGGGTACAC
>DATJNC010000021.1:0-51184 GCA_035508395.1 Terriglobales bacterium
TTCCGGATAAAGGAGTTACGGAACGGATCGGCGACGAGCCGCCGATCCGAAACATCGAGAAACGAGGCGCGCGACTCGTACGATTTCTCGTGCCCTCGGCCCGCGATATCATCTTCATCTTTTTGTTCTGGTCGGTGCTGGCCGGAACATTGTCGAACCGGCCATTGGCCGATCCTGATATCGGCTGGCATATTCGCACGGGCGAGTTGGTCCTTCAGACCCACAGCATTCCGCGCACCGATCCTTTCTCTTCCACCATGCAAGGACAACCGTGGTTCGCCTGGGAATGGTTGTACGACGTTGGGCTTGGGATTCTCCACAAATATGCCGGCTTGAACGGGGTCAACTGGATCTGCGCGGTGCTAGTTGCCTCAACTTTCACCCTGCTGCTTTCGGAGCTGATCAAACGGGGCAGCGGGCTTCTGCTGGCGATTGTTCTCATGCTGTTCTCGGAATGCGCCGCGATCGTTCACCTTTTCGCACGGCCGCATATTGCAAGCTGGCTCTTCACATTGCTGTGGTTTATTGCGCTGGAATACTGGAGGCAGGGAACTGGGCCCCGGTGGCTTCCATGGGTTTTTCCACTCTCGATGCTCTGGTGGGTGAATCTGCACGGGGGCTGGATCGTCGGCCTTCTTCTGTTGGCCATCTACACCTTTTCGGCGACGGTTGAAAGTTGGCGGGCGACCGACGCATTCGAGGCTGTGCGCTGGGCACACCGGGCTCGAAGCATGGCGCTGTGGTGGGTGGCATCGGCGATAGCAACGCTGGTGAATCCTTTTGGCTGGTGGCTTTACGCGCATATCTATGGTTATCTGGGCAATCGCTACCTGATGAACCGAATCGAGGAATTCCACTCGCCGAACTTCCATTTCTGGCCGGCTCGCTGTTTTGGCATTCTCATCGTGCTGACGCTGGTGGCGTTTGCAATCCGTCCGCGCCGAGTGCTTCTGGTTCAGTTGCTGGTTGTGTTGTTTTCGATTTATGCAGGACTCATTTCTTCGCGCAATCTGCCAGTTTCATCAATGTTGCTCGCGCTGATTGCCGGTCCGATGCTGTGGAAGAGTTTCACTTCGCTCGCGAGCAGGCCTGGGCCGTGGCCATGGTTAAGTGCGCGCGTCGGCGGATTTGTCGAGTTTTCCGAGCGCATGGGCGCGCAGGAGTTGCAATTGCGCGGCCATGTATGGCCGATCGTAGTTGTGATTTTCGGTCTCGTGATCTGTTTGCATGGGGGCGACGTCAGCGGCAGGCAATTGGTTCACGCCCACTTCGATTCGAAATCTCTTCCCGTGGCGGCGGTGGATTTTCTCGAAAAAGAACAGGGAACCGATCCTATCTTCTCGACTGATTCCTGGGGAGGATATCTGATCTACCGTCTCTATCCCCAGCGACTGGTGGTTATCGATGATCGCCACGATTTATACGGGTCCGAACGCGTTCGCCAACTGCTGGTTCTGATGCAGGGGGAGCCGGCGTGGAGACGCACGCTCGACGACCTACGAGCACGGACCACTCTGTTGCCCGCGAAATCCACTCTGGCGAGTCTGCTTCGCGAAATACCGCAGGAGTGGGAACTGAAATACGAAGATTCAGTTGCCGTCATATTTGAAAAAAGGTAAGCGCTTTCCAGAGATGAGGCGATACGTCTATTCTCTGCAACCCTTTGATTCCGGTGTCATCTGATAAGGCTGAACTTGCAGGCCTGGGATCGCCCGTGAAAGTGCTAACGTTAGATAGCTTCTCCACGGCCAGCGGAAGCGTTTCAGGAGAAAACACAGATGCGGGCGCGAAGTGGGTGTCGTTGTCAGGAGATCTGTGAGGAGATGTGCCGGTGAACGCACAGTGCGTGCCATTTCACCAGATTCCGCATACATCCCACCTGTTTCTCGATTACCTTTCCTACCTTCCTGCGGTTCGTGAATTTTTTCCGCGCTCCCCGAATTTTGATGACTGGGTGAAACAAGAAGCCGGGCTCGTCTCTTACAGCACGGCCCGTCGCGAGAAAGTGTCGGCCGTGCTGGAACAGCAAAACGGTGAATGGGACGCATCCGGAAAAACTCTCGAAAATATTGAGCGCTTTCGCCGCGGCGCGCACGCGATCGTCACGGGCCAACAGGTTGGACTTTTTGGTGGGCCGTTGTTTTCAATCTTCAAGGCGCTTTCGGCCGTCAAACTGGCGGCGCAGGCCACATCTGCCGGTGTCGATTGTGTTCCGCTTTTCTGGCTGGCAACCGAAGATCACGATTTGGCCGAGGTGAATCACGTCTCGCTATTTTCGAGTGAAGGCGTACCGGAAAAAATCAGCATTAGCAGCCAGGGCACTCTGGATGCGCCGGTTGGCACCATCACTTTTGGGACAGAGATCGAAGACGCCGTCGAGCAGGCAACGGTCTTGCTGGGCGATTCGGAAGTGACCACGTGGCTGAGAGAAAGTTATCGTCCCGGGGGAACTCTGGGCAGCGGCTTTGCGCGGCTTTTCGCGCGTTTGTTTGCCGAATGGGGAGTGATCCTGCTCGATCCGGCAGACAAGGAATTTCATCTCCTCGTGCAGCCGTTATTCCGTTCCGCAATCGAAAAGGCGCCCGAACTCGATCAGGCTCTGCTGGCTCGTGGAAAAGCTCTGGAGAATGCTGGCTACCACCAGCAGGTGAAGGTCACGGCGGCCACTACGCTTCTGTTTGAAGTGAATCACGGGGCGCGCATGGTTGTACGACGCAGGAGCAACGGCGTGAATGGGGGCGAGTTTCAGGTCGGCCAGGAGAAGCTCTCAAAGCAGCAGTTGCTCGAACGAATTGAACAGGCGCCGGAGAACTTCAATCCCAACGTACTGTTCCGGCCGGTGGTTCAGGATTTTTTGCTGCCAACGGTTGCTTACATTGGGGGAGCGGCCGAGGTTGCCTATTTTGCCCAGGTCGCGGTGGTGTATGAAAAGCTCCTGGGGCGTGTGACGCCGGTACTACCGCGCTTTTCGGGAACTTTGCTTGAGCCAAAAGCTGAACGGGTGCTGACGCGTTACCAGCTTGGATTCGCCGATTTGTTCGAGGGTCCCGAGCGGGTGCGTGAAATGATTGCTGCCCGGTCGTTGCCGGATGATTTGCAGGCTCGGTTTGCGGAAGCACGCAGCGAAGTGGAGCGCTCGCTGGCGGCATTACGCGGATCGGTGGAGAAGCTGGACTCGACGCTGGTTCGCGCCGCGGACCGCGCGGCGGCGCGAATGTCATATCAGTTGCACCGTCTGCAAGGTCAAGCGGGGCGGGCGGCGGCTCTGCGCAACAATGTCATTGATCGACATACCGATACGGTATGCAATGCGCTATATCCGCATAAGACGCTGCAAGAAAGAGAAATTGGTGGAGTCAGTTTTCTCGCGCGCTACGGAGCGGGACTGCTCGAAACTCTTTATCAGGCAATTCGCACCGACTGCCACGACCATCAGTTGATTCCCGTTCAGTAGATCTCGCAAGCTCACATATTGTTTGCCGGTCCGCTCGCGTGGGCGGCCAGCCAGCTCTGGAGTTCGTCCAGCGATTCCACTCGATCGACGCCCTTGTCGACATAAGCGCCGGAGACATCCATCAAGACGGCTCGCATTCCTGCGCGCGTAGCGCCGAGATAATCGACGGAATAGACATCTCCGACATAAAGGCTCTCTTGGGGTGCGGCATCAAGGCTTTTCAGAGCCTGGGCAAAGATCGCTGGATGCGGCTTCTCGTATCCGACCAGGCCTGAATCCGTGATGGTGAGAAAGCAGTCAGCGATGCAGCAGCGGCGCAGTACGGCGTCAATTCTGCCATCGGCATTGGAAATGACGGCAATGCGAAAATCCTTGGCAAGCTGCTGCAACTTCTCACGGGTTCCCGGGCGAATCAGGTTCCAATTCCCCGAATCGCGATTGTTGTTGATCAGGTAATCGCAAAGTGCAGGATCGTCGAGGTTTATTTCCGTGAACAGTTGTGTATAGAACATGCGCCAAAAACTGTGGTCATGACTGCCGTCCTCAATCATCAGCGAGTCGAATTCGTTTTTAATTCGCCGCTCGAGATCACGCAGATGATCGGCTTCGACGGTTCGGCCCCGTTCTGCCAGGGGCGCGTGGATTCGCTCGCGATTGGGAAACAACAACGTGTTCCCAACATCGAAAAAAATAACTTTGATTTCTGACTTCATGCGTTTTGTATCAGGGACCTATGGCTCCAGTACCAACTTGTCTGCGGTTACCTTCTCGACAACTTCGGATGAGTAGGTAAGCGGGAAGTATTCTCCCGCATCCCAGAATCTCACAAGATCGGAATAATGTGGGCTTGCAGGCTGGCCACCTTGTCCCGGGGTGTTGACGGCGACGGATCGGTCCCAATCGCCCGGGTCCAGAATCTCGCGATAGCTTGCGCCGCTTACTTGCTCCCAAGAGCGGCCCTCGAAGCCGGTGGCGTTCACCGTATACTCGTCGCCCGGGCGAGGGAGCGGGCCGAGATTGAAGAGAGATTTGGCGCCCGGTTGCTGGTCGAGCGCGTGACGAAAAGTGATGGTGTGCAGTTTGCCCCAGGTCCAAACAGATGAGTCTGGCCCGAGAAGCTGAGCGAGTTGTTGGCGCGCTGCGGTTAAGCAGGCGGCCAGGAGGCGATCGCGCCCGGTGGCCGGAGCATGGCCGAACAGGTCCTTGTCAGGGTTTTCTAGGTCGGCGAGAACGAGGTTGGGAGCCGAATCTTCATAAGTCCCAATGAGCTTGGAGCGGGGCTCGGCTGTGCCAGAAAAACGCTTCAAGAGGCCTGTGGTTATCTGCTGAAACCAAACCTCGTAAAGAGCCGCATCCATAGAATCGCGCGTCAACTTGCCATCCCAGCGCAAGAATGTCTGGAGCGAGGGATCGTTTCTGAGAGAAGTGGATGAAAGAAGATTTCGGAATTCGATTGCGGGAAGGGAAGTGACGTCGGTCTGCAGCGACTCCATGTCTTCGATCGTCAGCTTGTGGCCGGTTTGCTTTGCTTCTCCGAGAACGGAGCGAATGCGCGTTATGCGAAAGCCAGGGTCCCATTCGAAACCGACATTGTAGGCATAGTGGTCGGGAATCATCTTGTGATTGGCCGTGGCCAGGAAACCTTCTTTGGGATTGAAAAAGTGCGGCAGCTCGGAGGCGGGCAGAAATCCAGTCCATTCGTATCCTTGAGCGCCGGGGACTGGAAGCAGGCCGGTCCATTTGCGCATGGGGGCTAGGCCGGCGGAATGTTCGCCGATGTTGCCCTCGGTATCTGCGTAGACGAGGTTTTCTGAGGGAACCTTCCAACGCGGGATAGCGGCTTCAAAGTCGTTCCAGTTTTGTGCACGATCAATGGCAAGCGAGGCGAGATATCCGGCCGTACCTGGCTCGCTGCCCACCCAGCGCAAAGCGAGGGCACGCTTGCCTTCTTGCCAAAGTACTGGACCGTGGCGGGTGAATTTCAAATCGAGCTTGGCGTCTGGCGCTCCCCGAATCTTGAAAGTTTCATGCTGGACTTCCATCGTTTTCCAGCCGGTTTCGGTCTTGTATTGCAGCGGGTCCGCGGGATTGAGTTCTTCGATGTATAGGTCTTGTTGATCGAGTCCGAAGATGGTGAATCCCCAGGCAATGTGCTGGTTGTGGCCCAGTGCCACCCCGGGGAGACCTGGTTCTCCAGCGCCGATTACGTTCCAGCCGGGAGCTACCAGATGAACCATGTAGCGCAATGAAGGGATGGCAATGACTCGGTGCGGATCGTTGGCCAGCAGGGGTTTTCCGGTGGCGGTGAGGGAGCCGGAGATTGTCCAGTTGTTGCTGCCTTCGTGTGGGTGAGAGGGAAACTCGATGCGATGATCGCTGCCGATCAGATTCCTGAGCAGGGCTGGGGACAGTCCGGTTAGGTCTAAGCCGGGCGCGGGATCGAGCGGTACCGGCGGATCGAAACCAAAAAGTTTTGCCGCTTTGGCTGCGCCGAAGTCGTTGAGCGCCTGGGCGTGCTCGAGTTCGCTCTCGGCATTTCCGGTCATCGAATAGGCGGCCATCCGGTTCAGGCAATCCTCGGGATGCCAAGGCTCCGGCGCAAAGCCAGCCAATTGAAACTCGATTGGCAATCCAGGGCCGCCCGGTGCGGTAAGACTCGCGACGTACGCGTTAATTCCATCGGTGAAAGCCCTCAGGATCTCCAGCGTATCGGGCGAGTAGCTCTCGTATTCGGAGTTCATATCGCTGCGGTAGCGCAGGGCGCGCGCGTTCGCATCGCGGGCGAGGGCTGAGGGGCCAAGAATCTCAGCCAAACGTCCCTGCCCGGAGCGCTTCCATAGTTCCATTTGAAAGAGCCGGTCTTGCGCGGCGACGATGCCCTGAGCAAAGAACAGGTCGTGCTGATTCTGCGCATAAATATGCGCAACTCCCCAGCGATCTCGTAATACGTTCACGGGAGCGATTAGGCCCTTAAAGTGCAACCTTCCCGACGTGATTGCCAGCGTCTTGGTCGCGCTGGCGCGGAGATCAGGCAGCGCGCTCGATTGTGCGGCAAGATCGATCGCCGCCAGCAGGAGAATAGGAACAAGGAGGAGGAAAGGCCGCACTCGCGTCATTGAGCGCTTATTCTACCGCTCAAGAATGATTACCAAGGCACCTCCGGCTGACTCTCGAATCCAAACACGGTAATATCGCCTTTTCGCATGAGCATTTCTCGCCTATTCCGAACCGCTTCCCGCACCTCGTCGTCGCTTCTTCTGGCCGTGGGCCCGGCCTCGGAGTGGGCTGTCGGGAGCGCCCGAGCGCTGCATCAGTTGACCATCGGTGTGGTGCCGACTCTGGCTTTTCTGGTCTCGACGCGGGAGGAGGTCTACAACATCCTGTGGGCGTTGGTCTTCGGCTTCGCCACGCTCAACATCGTCAGTCTTGGGGCACGCCGTTTCGAGCAGAAGAGCGGACTTAACTTCGGCGAGGTGCTGGCGATCCTGGTGGTGATCGTGTCGATCGTTTTGTTGGGATGGGAGATGCTGTACGTGTTTCACGTGCTCCCGATTCGCATATCGCGATAATCGGTTCTCGGGGCTAGCTGCATTACGTTGTACGGCCTACAAGCCTGACTCAGAGTCCTACGCCACTCCCAAGACGATTGCGGTATGATTCGACTGTGACCAAGCATGAATCCTCGTATGACCTGACGTGCCCTTGTTGTGGCGCGGTGCTGAAAGTCGACCCCTCGACGCGCGCCGTCATTTCGCATGTCGCTCCGGTCAAACCCAAGATGTTTCAAGATATGGAAGAGGCGGCCCGGGCCATGAAGGAGCAGGACGGACGCCGCGATTCCATCTTCCGCCAGTCGGTCGAAGCACAGAAACATGCTTCCGAACTGCTGGAGAAGAAGTTCCAGGAGGCCCTGAAAAAGGCGAAAGAGACGCCCGACACAGGCAAGCCGATCCGGGATTTCGATCTGGACTAAGTCCATAGTTTTCGGTTCTCAGTTCTCAGAAAACCGACTCGGTTAACAATAGAAAGCTTCAAACCAGGATAGGCCGAGAACCGGAGTTTCATGCGACCGCTCTTGCTAGGTCATCGTGGCGCGCGCGCTTCGCGGCAAGTGCCCGAAAACAGCTTAGCCTCGTTTGAACTCTGCCTCGAGCATGGCTGCGATGGCTTCGAATTCGACGTACGGCGCTCGGGAGATGGACACGCGGTCCTCTGTCACGAACCAACGATTCGCGGGCTGCGAATCGACGATACCTCAGCCAGAGAGCTTTGTTTGCCGAGCCTGAACGAGGTGCTACGGCAGTTTTCGCGGCGCGCGTTTCTCGATATTGAACTTAAGGTACCTGGGCTAGAAAGCCAAGTTCTCGCCGCGCTCGGCGAGCACATACCGCAACGAGGATACGTCGTGTCGTCCTTTCTTCCGGACGTGCTTGATCGGATCCAGTCTCTCGACTCAAAGGTTCCCCTCGGCTTTATATTCGATCGTCAAAGCCACAATCCTCCATCTCGCCTTGATCTCTTCTGGACGATTCCGAATTTCAGGCTCGTCAATCGGGAGTTGGTCGAAGAAGTCCACGGCTCCGGGGAAAAGATGATGGTCTGGACTGTAAATCGCACCGACGACATTCAGCGGATGGTGGCATGGGGCGTGGACGCAATCGTTTCGGACGAGACTGAGGTGCTGGGGCGTTTTTCGCGGTAGTTGCGATTAGATACTATCTCCCGTTGCTCAGGCCATCCGCCTCATTTAACCTGATCAGTCATGCCGACCACAGGCGAGCGCTTTGAGCGTGCGGTTCAAATCATGGAGCGGTTGCGGGCTCCGGGAGGATGTCCCTGGGATCGGGAGCAAACATTCGATTCCATCAAGCCCTACACACTCGAAGAGACGTATGAGGTTTTGGAGGCGATCGATGACCGTGATTGGCCTGAACTGACGGGCGAACTCGGCGATTTGCTGCTGCAAGTCCTGTTCTATTCGGAGATGGCGCGAGAGGCCGGGCATTTCTCGATCGATGACGTGCTTGACCGTCTATCGAACAAGCTGGTGGGACGGCATCCGCATGTTTTTGGTGACGTAAAAGCCGAAACTTCTGCTGAAGTGTTGCGCAACTGGGAAGCCCTCAAGGCCCGGGAAAAGAAAGAGAGCCAGGACAAGAAGAAATCCGCTGAGAGGCCACCGAGTGGCGAAAACCTCCAAAGCGCCTCACAACCGGAAGGGCACTTGTCCGCCGGCGATGGGATTCTGGCCGGCGTTTCATCCAAGATGCCTGCTCTGTTGGAAGCCCATAAGCTTAGTTCGCGTGCTGCCCGCGTGGGCTTCGACTGGGCCAGCATCGAAGGACTCTTCGAAAAACTTGCCGAGGAAACGAGAGAACTCCGCGAGGAGCTGCACAGCCACCGCGCAGCTAGTGCCGTTCCAGCGCGAGAGACGGGCATCGCCGGATCGGGTAAACCGCAGGTCTCACCGGTGGTTCACGAACGGCTCGAAGAGGAGGTCGGCGATATGCTCTTCGTACTCGTCAATATCGCACGTTTTCTGGTGCTCGATCCCGAATCGGCCTTGCGCAAAACCAATCGCAAATTCAGGCGCCGCTTTCGGTGGATGGAAGAAAGACTCCGCGAAAGCGGTCGCGGCCCGGAACAGGCCAACATGAGGGAACTCGAAGAGTTGTGGCAGAAGTCCAAGAAAGAAGAGTCAAAGCAGGAGCGAAGGCCAGCGTGAGTCAAGCGAAGGCGGCTGGTGCTGCTCGTACGGTCACGATCCGCAAGTGTGAATCCCTTGAAGAAATCCGTGCCGCGTTCGCCTTGCAGAAAGAGGTCTGGGAATTCACGGACGCAGAGCTGGTTCCGGTTCGCGTCTTCGTGCTGGCAAACAAAATCGGAGGCCACGTCATCGGCGGCTTCGATCAAGACGAAATGGTGAGCTTCGCGCTGGCCATTCCCGGATACCGCAATGGCCATCCTTACCTGCATTCGCACATGCTGGCCGTTCGGGCGCAGTACCGTAATTCTGGCCTCGGGCGACGTATGAAACTGTCTCAGCGAGAAGAGGCCCTGGCCCGGGGATTCGAATTGATGGAGTGGACCTTCGACCCACTCGAGATCAAGAACGCCTACTTCAACATCGAGAGGCTTGGAGCGATTGCCCGACGCTACAATGTCGATCAGTACGGAATCACTTCATCGCCGCTGCAGGGAGGGTTGCCTTCCGATCGTCTGGTTGCCGAGTGGTGGATGAAGTCGAAGCGCGTGCAAACTGTCCTGCAAAAAAGCCAGCGGTCGCCCTTCAAGGCTGAGATGCAGATTGCAGTTCCAGCGGAGATTTATGACTGGAAATCGGCAGCTGCGTCGCGCGAACGGGCTCTTGCCGTGCAGCTGGCGAATCGAGATCGATTACTCGATGCATTCGCCAACGGGCTTTCGGTTCTCGGCTATGAGCGTAGTGTCAAGGGAGACGGTCGATTTCTACTCGGCAGGTGGGACGAAGAGTGGCGGTATTGAAAGGCGAATTCCCGTAGGGCGACGAACCTGAGTACACGGACACCATCGGGAAATATCGCCAACCGGTGGCGGAGTCGCCATCCGCAAGTAAGAAAATTGGCAAAGGGCGTTATTGCAGCCAAACCGACCCGCTACCCTCGTACCTATTCTCTTGCTCGTCTTAGTTGAGGACTTTATACTTTTCCGTCTCCCAGCAATACAGATGATCCGGTGTTGATAATCAGCGACAACTACTCATGAAAATCTCATCCGTAACCCTTCGCGAAATTCGGATGCCGCTCGTGCATTTTTTTGAAACGAGCTTTGGGCGCGTCTACAGCCGCAACATCCTCCTCGTGAGCATGGATGCCGATGGGGTCCGTGGCTGGGGAGAATGCGTTGCGGGGGAGGATCCGTTCTACAGTTCCGAATGGACCGAAAGTGCGTGGCCGACAATCAAGAACTATCTTGCGCCCGCGCTGCTCAAGGGTGACGTTTCTTCCGGTCGGGATTGTGCCGCGTTGTTCGCTCGCGTCCGTGGGCATCGGATGGCGAAGGCGGGACTGGAAAATGCCGTTTGGGACGCGGAGGCACGGTTGAAGCAGCAACCCCTGTGGAAGCTTCTCGGTGGCACGCGCCGCGAAATTGCTTGCGGTGTTTCGATCGGCATTCAGGATTCTCCCGAACAGCTGCTCGATAGAATCGCCTTGGAAGTCGCCGCGGGTTACCGGCGAGTCAAAATCAAAGTCAAGCCGGGCTGGGATCTCGCCATTCTCGAAAAAGTGCGTTCGCGCTGGCCCGATATTCTGCTCAGCGTCGATGCTAACTCGGCCTATACACTCGACCAGACTGAGCATCTCCGCAAATTTGACCAGTTCAAGCTGCTTATGATCGAGCAGCCGCTCTGGGACGACGAAATCTATCTGCACGCGCGCCTGCAGAAAGCGATTGAAACTTCGATCTGTCTCGACGAGTCGATTCATCACGCGCGCGATGCCAACTTCGCCATAGAAATCGGCGCCTGCCGCATCCTCAATATCAAGGTAGGACGCGTCGGCGGCTTCACCGAGGCGAAGAAAGTCCATGACGTTGCCCTGAGCCACAATATTCCTGTCTGGTGCGGAGGGATGCTCGAATCTGGCGTCGGCCGCGCGCACAACGTGGCACTCTCGACCCTCGAGGGCTTTCGACTTCCGGGCGACGTATCGGCGTCCAAACGTTATTGGAAACAGGACATCATTGAGCCGGAGGTGCAAGTCAGCACCGAGGGAATGATTGCGATCAACGATGAGCCCGGAACCGGCTATCGCGTGCTTGAAGATGTTGTAGAAAAATATACCGTGCGGAAGGAAACGTTTCGCATCAACAAGGGCTGAGCGAGTCTATTCGCGCAGTCCTACCGCCCTGCGCTCTTACTGACCAGCGGGTTCTCGCCGCTCACGTCTTGTTTCTTGATGAGTTCCAGCGCCTGGGCAAAGGTCAAATCAGGAGAAACCTGCCTAAAATCGCTATAGACCTCGGTCGAGTCGATCGAAAGATTCTTAAAGAACAAGATCTTCCCCGTGAACTTGAGAGTCATCCGCGAGATCTCCCAAGTGTTCTCCCCGACATCTGCCTGGTGAACCAGAAAGTGCCCACCCTTATCAAGATGACCGAGAATTCCCCATCCGAATCCGACTTCCCTGAAAAGAGTGCCGTCGATGCTGGCGATTCGGTAATGTTTAGCGTCGACCAGCAGATCTCCCTCCATGCCAGTCAAAACCTCTTCCACGTGCGAGGGCGGCCTGTAATTGGGATTCGGTCGAAACTTCAGTTTCACCAGAGGATCACCGATATGGCCGACGTCTGCCGACCCGGGGACTTCTCCGTCTTCCTGGAACACGAAAGCGTCAGGCAGCGCGCGAATGATACGCGTCGTCCGCTCTGCATCTTCACGCTCCTGGGCTTTCTTCTTGCGCAATTCGTCGGGGTACTTGAGGAATCTCTCGTTTCGATTCTGTTCGTCCATGCGCTGGGTTGGGGTCAAGGGCTTGCCATCATAGGCAACGACAACCCCCGCCGTTGCTTCCTTTGTCTCCACGTAGATTTTCGTCGTTGATCCCCTGGGAGTCGCCTTGGTTCCGCGGAACATGAATCGTACGGATCCGTTGTTTGCATTGACCTCGTTCTCGACGGCCTTGCGCACCAACTCGCGTGGGTGGCGATAGATGTCGGAGGATTGCGCGAAGACCCCTACGGCAAGGAAAAGGAAAATGATCGCTGAAGCAGTTCGTCGGGCATGAAGGGGCATCGAGACGTCGGGACTGGCAATGATCATCCCGCTAAGACGATGGTAACAAAGTGGCGAGTTGTATTCGATGTCCCTAAGTTCGTGGAGGAACTGCGGTTTTTGCCGATGAGTTGCCATAGGGAAGCAATGATTTACAATCAATCGAACTCGTGCTCTACCGTGCACGACGAGTGGGAGGCAAATCGATGGACGCTCAGCAGCCCGATGGTCCGCAAAGCAGGGAACTAGCTACGATCGGCAAGTCGGTGGTCATCAAAGGCGATCTTTCTGGATCGGAAGATCTTTACATCGACGGGCAAGTCGAGGGAAGCATCGATCTTCGCCATCATAGTCTGACGGTTGGGCCCAACGGCAATGTCAAGGCCGGCATCAGCGCCAAATCCATCATAATTCAAGGCAAAGTCGATGGAAGTTTGACGGCCTCCGATCGACTCGACCTGCGCAAGTCCGCGGTTGTGACCGGGGATGTGACCACCCAGCGGATTGCCATCGAAGAAGGTGCTTTCCTGAAAGGGAAGGTTGACATTCAAAAGGAAGCGGGAAAAGGAGCGGCGTCCTAGCACCCAGCTTGTCCTGCGCGGCGTGTTGTAACATTCCATGCCGACAGTTACCCATAACCTGATGAAACTCTTCCGAGGCTCTTCGAACCAGACAGCGACTCCCGCTCCGCAGCCGAAACTTACACGGCGCTCGAGTGGCATCGGAGAGATTTCGCGAGTTTTGAATTCGCAGGACGGCCTATGCGTTCTGGATGTAGGCGCGACTTCAGCCAACAATATCCGTTTCCTAACCGGGAGAGGACACAAGAATTACAGCGAGGATCTGCTGCGTGCTTCCCTCGATCCGGCGCTGCGCTCGCGCGACAGCGAGGGCAATACGATCGTCGACGCGAAGAAATTCCTTGATGAAAACCTGGTGTACGGAAACGGGATCTTCGATATCGTGCTTTGCTGGAACCTCGCCGACTACATGGAAGAGAGCCTGGTCAAACCCACCATCGATCGCTTGTGGTCGCAGATGAAGGCCGGCGGATTATTGCTGGCGTTCTTTCATACGCGCGACGCCGGTCCCGACTCGACCTGCTATCGGTATCATGTGACCGGCACCGACATGCTGGAGATGCAGGAAGTGCGCTTCGCGCCACCTGGGCGTCCAGCGTCGGAAAAGCAGGCGCCGCGGCTGCAACGGGTCTTCAATAACCGGCACATCGAAAATCTGTTCCGCGACTTCGCCTCGATCAAGTTCTTCCTCGCCCGGGACAATATCCGCGAAGTTTTGGTCGTGCGGTAGCAAACGCTCTAGGGAACTTTTCTGCCCGCATCGGTTTTTCACGATTCTATTCGGGCAATTGAGGCCAAATGGGGGCAGTGGCAGGGTCACGCTGCCTTGTGTTATTCTCAATGACGTTACGAAAACGATAAGAGACAGGAGTGCAAGAGGTTAGTGCTAGCCAGACAGCAAAAGCAAACCGTTGTTGACGCGTACCGCACGCACCCCACCGATACTGGGAGTCCCGAAGTTCAAATCGCGCTGTTGAGCGAGCGCATCGGTCAGCTAACGGAACACTTCAAAACGCACCTGAAAGATCACGGCTCGCGCCGTGGGCTTCTGATGATGGTGAGCCGGCGGCGGCGCCTGCTTGACTACCTGAAGAAGTATGACTCGGAACGCTACAAGGCCGTGATTACCAAGCTCGGCATCCGTAAGTAAGCTGCCAGGCCCAGTGTGGGCCGCCTTGAAACCGAGAGCCTGAACAAAGTGCGTTTTTCCAACCGAGACAGAGACTGGCATTCGCCTATCCATGCGAACTCCGCACGCGCATTGCGCGCTCCTGCCCTATTGAACATTGAAGGATAATCTATGAAACCCGAACCAACTACAGTTACCGTCGAAATCGCTGGCGGGAAGACCATCTCATTTGAAACCGGAAAACTGGCCAAGCAAGCACACGGGGCGGCGGTTGTTCGCCTCGGGGAGAATGTCGTGCTCGCCACGGCAGTGGCCAATGCCGAGCCCCGTGTGGGGATTGATTTCTTTCCCCTGACAGTCGACTACCGCGAGTACACCTATGCCGGCGGGAGAATTCCCGGCGGTTTCATTAAGCGCGAAGGCCGCATGAGCGAGCGCGAAGTGCTCACCAGCCGCCAGATCGACCGACCGATCCGGCCCTTGTTTGCCGAAGGCTTTCGTTGCGAGACCCAGGTGATTGCTTTCGTCCTTTCGGCTGACACCGAAAACGATCCGGATGTTTGCGGCATCAACGCGGCATCAGCGGCTCTCACTGTCTCTGACATTCCATTTCTCGGTCCTGTCGGCGCGGTGCGCGTCGGGCTTGTCGATGGCCGCTTTATCGCCAATCCCACGTATACGGAAATGCGCGAAGGGCTTTTGAACATCATGGTGGTGGGCACAGCGGAAGCGATCGTGATGATCGAGTCTGGCGCAAAAGAAGTGAAAGAAGAGACGGTGGTCGACGCGATCGAATTTGCCCACACCGAGATCAAGAAGATTTGCGCTGGCATTGAAGAACTGCGCCGTAAGGTGGGCAAGCCGAAGCGAACTGTCACGCCTCCAGTGTTTGACGAGGCCTACTACAAGGATTTGCAGTCGAAGATTGGAGCTCGCCTGTCTGAGGCGCTCGACACCCAGAAACATCCGAAAGCGGAGAGTTACGAACTGGTGCGGGCTCTCGAAAAAGAACTGGTGGATGCTTTGCCCGAGGAAGACGAAGCCGGAAAGGCCAAGCTCAAGGAATACTACGAGGTTCTCCGCGAGCGTATTTTCCGGGATCAGGTGATCCACAAGCATCGGCGGCCCGATGGCCGCGCCTTCGATCAGATCAGGGATATCTGGATCGAGGTCGGCGTTCTTCCTCGCGCTCACGGCAGCGCGGTCTTTACGCGTGGCGAGACGCAAGCGCTCGTAACTACCACTCTTGGCACAAGCGATGACATGCAGCGCCTGGAAGGCTTCGAGGGCGAAGCGAAAAAGCGCTTCATGCTTCACTACAACTTCCCTCCGTTTTCCGTAGGGGAAGTTGCCTTTCTGCGTGGCGCCGGACGTCGTGAGATCGGTCACGGGGCGCTGGCGGAACGAGCAGTCTCGGCTGTGGTTCCGGATGAAGACAAGTGGCCCTATGCGATGCGCGTAGTTTCCGACATTCTGGAATCGAACGGATCGTCGTCGATGGCGACCATCTGCGGCGCCTCGCTTTCACTGATGGATGCGGGCGTGCCGCTGAAAGCTCCGGTGGCGGGCGTGGCCATGGGCCTGGTGAAAGAAGGCGAGGAGTATGCGGTATTAACCGACATTGCCGGCGCCGAAGACCACTATGGCGACATGGATTTCAAAGTCGCCGGCACGAAAGACGGCATTACCGCCTTGCAGATGGACATCAAGGTCGGAGGCATCACCCCGCAGATTATGCGCGAGGCGCTAGGGCAAGCCCAGCGCGGGCGGCTGTTCATCCTGGAGAAAATGAACGAAATACTGAGCGAGCAGCGGGTAAAGGTCTCGGCTTACGCGCCGCGCATTTACACCTTGCAGATTCCCGTCGACAAGATTCGCGACGTCATCGGGCCGGGCGGCAAGATGATTCGCAGCATCATAGAGCAGACCGGCGTGAAGATCGACGTCGAAGATTCCGGCAAGGTAAACGTCGCGTCCAACGATGAAGTGTCTGCAAACAAAGCGCTCCAGATCATTAAAGATTTGACCGCGTCGGCTGAAGTAGGCAAGACCTACCTCGGCAAAGTCAGCCGGTTGGCAGATTTCGGCGCGTTCGTCGAAATTCTGCCGGGTCTTGACGGGTTGCTCCACATCAGCGAAGTTGCCGAGCACCGGATTAAAGATGTACGCGATGAATTAAAAGAAGGCGACCAGGTGCTGGTGAAAGTGCTGGCGGTGGAAGGCAACCGCATCAAGCTGTCGCGCAAAGCGATCCTCAAGGAGCAGCGCGCGAAGATGGGGGGTGGCGCTGCTACGGCAGAGTCGCAGGGAGAGCCCGAGGTGGCGTCGTCGTCGCAAGCCGCGCCCACGGCGGTAATTGAAGGTGGGGCCGAGTTTGAGGAAGAAGACGAACCAAACTTCAATCGCGTGGACGCCGCAGTGGGGGCGCCTGCACCGCGCTCCGAAGACAGCCAGCGTGACGGGCGTGGAGGGGACCGCAATCGTCGTCGTCGTCGTGGCCGAGGCCCCGGAGGAGGTCACGGTGGGCATGGCGGTCATGGTGGACACGGGGGCGGACGCGGAAGAAGGTAGTCAGCAACGAGTGCTTGGTTGTGAGTAAGGATCGGGGCCGCAGCAAATGCGGCCCTTTCTGTTTGCCATGAAAGTGCGCTGAATGCTGCGTTGAGATCTCTCGTCAGAATGACAGGCGCTTGAAGATCGTCTCAGGAATGTGGGTGACCGTTGTCATGATGTAGCGCCATACCCTCGGTGTGTAGAGAACCTCGGGCGAGCGCCGCTGCAATACCCTTGCGATGTGGCGTCCGACCAGCTCGGGTTCAGCGAAACGTGATGTATTTGCGAGGTGGTCGGTCATGGGAGTTTGAACCGGCCCCGGCTTGACTGTGATGACTTTCACCCCCGCTGGGTGCAGCCGGCTGCGCAGGCCCTGCAGGAATAGCGAGAGTGCGCCCTTGGCCGATCCGTAGGCGTAGTTGGAGCGCCGTCCGCGATCTCCCGCAACCGATGTGATCGCGGCGATGCAACCGCATCGGCGGCGCTCGAGATCGGAAGCGAAGAGGGTGAGGATTGCCGCCGCACTAACATAGTTCACGTTTATTTCTTCAAGCAACACATCCACTGAAGCTTCGGACTCCTGCTGATCATGCATGACACCGTAGCTGAGCAGAACCGTATCGTAATCCGCGAAGGAGCGGCGAACGAAATCGAAGAGTCTGCCATGGCATCCAACGGCGGCCAGATCGGCCGCGTAGGTCAACACCTGTTTTGCGCCTCGCGCCAGGAGATCAGTTTGCAAGACAGCCAAGCGCTCCGGCGACCTCGCGATTAGCAGCAGTTCGCATCTAAGCGGCGCGAGCTGGCGTTCGACCTCAAGGGCGATTCCGGAAGTTGCACCGAGAACGATCACTTTCTTCATTACGGGCTCGGTTTGAGAATGTGTTTTTGCGGGGTGCGCTGTGATGGTCATTGCGCCTCCATCACGCGCCGCCAAAAGGAAGACGACATCTTTGGGTCGATATAGGGGAAGAAGCTTCTCCAGCGGGGAAACGATGTCTCAAAGAGACTGGCGCTCATTCGTGCATCCTTGGCGGGATAAAGCGCTCCGCCGCTCCGCTCTACCACATCGTCAAGCGAGCGCATCAGCTGCAAAGTCTTGTCGCCTTTCATCGCGAAGTCGAGAGCTAAAGTGAGGCCTGGACGAGGGAAGGACAGCATCCCAGCTGGCGGGGCCGCGCCAAATTTTTTCAGCACGCCGAGGAAAGATCCCATGCCAGAGCGTGCGATGCGATCGAGAAGCTCTTCAAAGGCCTCAACGTTACCTTCCGGAATCACGCATTGATATTGCAGAAAACCATGCTTGCCATAGAGCAGATTCCACTGGCGGATCGAATCCAGCGGATAAAAGAACGAGTCGTAATCCATCAGCACCGGGCCTTTTTTTCGCGCATGCAAGTGGTAATAAGCGGTGTTGAAGGCCTTTACGGAATATCGGTTAAGAAGCCAGCCGGGCAAAGCAAAGGGAAGTGTGGGGCCGTGCTGGCGACGAAACGAACGGCTGTTTTCCTTGTTGTGATTGCCACGAAAGAAGATACCGCGCGGGTTCCTGCCCGCGAAACAATCAAGCCACGCGACCGTGTACTCGAACTGGCCATCACTCTCACGGCTAAGATCGAGGAAACCTGCGAGCGATTGGAAGGGCACAAGTTCAGCGTCAATCCAGGGCCCTTCGACGCGCCGCATCTGGATATCCGCCCACGCAATGATTCCAGTAAGCCCAAGACCACCGATAGTGGCGCGAAACATGCCGGAGTTCTCTTCCGGACCACAGACCATGAAGCGATCGTCTGAACGATGCAACCCCAGCTGGTGAATGTGGGCGCCGAATGTTCCGGCATAGTGATGGTTCTTGCCATGAACATCGTTCGCAATTGCTCCACCAACGGTTACGAATTGTGTTCCTGGTGTGACGGGAAGAAACCATCCTCTGGGAAGAAAAACGTCAATGATCTCAGCGAAGCTCATGCCGCCTTCGCACCGCAAGATTCCGGTTGACTCGTCGAAGCCAAGAATGCGATTCAGGCGACGGCAGTCCACAAGCTCCCGATCAAGATTGAGGCATGAGTCGCCGTAGCTACGTCCCAAGCCATAGGGCAGCAGGGAACCCTGTGCTGCAGTTTCAAGGATCGAAGCAATTTCATCATCCCAGGCGGGCCGATGAACGTAGCTATGGTTGCTGACAGGATAGCGCCCCCACGACATGAATTGCTTCGTTAGTGCGGCGCCTGGCGATCGCCTTCGCATTGTTGCTGCTGACTGAGCGGCCATTTTATTAAGTCCTGATGTTTTCGGTCATTGCTTGTGAAGCGTTGGTCCGTATGAAACGTAAGAAAGCCGCAATCAACCAAAGCGAATCATGCTGGCGGCAATTACGATCGCTGAAGCGACGGCAACCCCATAACTGACGCGATCGCGAATCGCGAGTGTTACCGGATCTTCCTTGAGTTCTCCGCGGTGCGCCAACAGCCAGTTCCGACTGAGCCAATAGAGAACGATCGGACAGAGCAGGAACAAATATTCCGGTGACAAATAAAGTTCACGCACCTCCTGGCTATGTACATACAGGCTGAAAATCACCACCGCCGAGAATGCGCTGCCAACCCCCAGAGAAAGCAACAGCTCACGATCGTCTGGACGATAACCGCGCCCGGACTTCCCCGCCGCGACCAGATCATTGGCGTGAAGCAACTCGGAATAGCGCTTCGCCATCGCCAGGCTGAGAAAAAAGAACAATGAAAACGCCAGGAACCACTGGGAGAGCGGTGTCGAAGAAATCAATGCACCGGCCAAAATCCGGAAGCTATAAAAACTCGACAGAATGAAGACATCCAGAAGCGCAATCCTCTTCAAATAGAGGGAATAAACCATCGTGAGGGTCGCGTAGCCAACTAGCGCAAATCCGAAGTGCGCGCTCAAGACGAATCCGAACCCCAAAGAAGCGCACAGCAGTGTGAACGCTGCCAGTAATCCCTCAGGAATCGAAATCTCGCCGGCGGCAAACGGTCGTTCCTTCTTCCAGGGATGGTCGCGATCGGAATGAAGATCAAGGAGATCGTTAAGAATGTAAAGACCCGATGCACACAGGCCGTAAAGCACGAAACCGGCAACGGTGCGCAAGATCGATTCAATCGCCAGGTTGTGCGACAAAGCGAGAGGCAGAAAAAGCAACAGATTTTTCGCCCAATGATGCCCGCGCAGGGCGTTGACCCATGTCCGCAATGAGGCCCGCGAACTGACGATGCTGAGCTTGACCGTCGTAACGGCAGCGGCTTCTTCGACGCGAGCTGAACTGCCCACCACATAGGCGGCGCGCGCGTAGCGCCAAACATCAAGATCGGAGGCCGAGTCGCCCACGTAATCGAAACCGGCAGCTGCAAAGTGTTCTCTGAGGAACGCGGCTTTCGCCTGCCCTTTCAGATTGATACGCCCATCGCTCCCGTGTACTTCGTCGAAAAGCGCGAGATGTTGCGCGACTGATTCTGCAAGCTCCCCATCCGCAGCGGTGACCAGCGCAATCCGCCGCTGCTTGCGGCGTTCCTCCCGCAGCAAGTCGAGAACCGATTCCTGGTATGGCAGATGGCTTGGGTCCAACTGCGCACGGCGAGCAAGCTCCCGCTTTAGAAAGGCGCGACCACGGAACAACCAGAAAGGCATGAGGAACAAGGTGGCGGGCCGCGTTTTCAACAAAACCAGGACGCATTCCCATAACAGGTCCCCGCGGATCAAAGTGCCGTCGAGGTCAACGCACAAGACCGGGGTCGACACCCTGGCGGTTTGGGTTCCCGCGGCAGACGGCATGAATTTATGGTCGCAAATGGAAAGGTGGAATAGCGTCGATAAGTCGGCACCCGGGTAACCTGAGTAACATGCGAATCGCGAGTGTGAAGGTTAGTATGGGCTCGATCTCGGCACGCTCAGAGCTCCTTCACGCCGTTACGAAAGGACATTGGCTAGTTGGTCGAGCAACTCAACGATATCCCCACGAACCGGGAGACAACCGCATGGGAAGCGCTCGAGACGCACTTGCGCTGGCCTCCGCTTTTGCTCGCCTTATTGAGCCTCTGCACATTGGTGCTTTACAGCGGCGCCCTGTTCTTTGAATTTGTCTGGGATGATTGGCCGCAGATTGTGAACAGCCCTATCTTGCGCAGCTGGAGCAATCTTCCGCGAGCCTTCACCAGCGATCTTTGGTATCACGTAGCCCGTCATCAGGTTTACTACCGGCCATTTTTTGTGGCCTGGTCGATGCTGAATTATGCGCTCTTCGGCTTGCACCCCTGGGGATGGCATCTCGGAGCAATCCTAGCGCATGTTGCTACGGTGCTTGCTGTCTTCTGGCTGGCGCGAAAACTGGAGTTGGAGTATTGGACGGCTGCCCTTGCTGCCTTGATCTTTGCGCTGCACCCAATCCACATTGAACCCGTCGTATGGATCTCCGCGGCCTCGGATACGATGGTTACTCTATTTGTCGTCCTGGCATTTGGTTCTTTTCTGAACGGACGCACCGCGACCCAAGCGAATCGCCTGCTCTGGAAACTCGGGTCTCTCGTTCTGCTGGCACTTGCTCTGTTGACCAAGGAGATGGCAGTTACCTTCTCGGTGCTCGTGGGCTTGTATGCCTGGCTGCGTCCAGCCGAGAAGAATTGTTCAGCGGGCCAAAAGTTCTGCAAGGCACTGGTCGAGGCTGCTCCCTATGCGATGGTAACGATTGGCTATGTTTTGCTTCGCAAACACGCTCTAGTTCACTCGACTGGGCAGTTTGATCCAACACACGGCATGCTCGACGTGCTGAAGACGCTGCCGCTGATCGTCACCTTCTATGTCAAGAAGCTACTGCTTCCTATCGGACTGACTGGTCTTTACTACACGCCGTACGTCACGACAAAGATAGTCTCTCAGCTTGTCCTTCCAGTTTGTGCCGTCGCGGCAATGGCGGCCATGTTGTGGTACTGGAACCGCAGGGAAGGGAACTCGACAGTGATATTCGCCGCGTCGTGGTTCTTGATTGCCCTCGCACCAGCGCTGTATCTGCGTAATTTCGGCAACGGAGATTTCGTTCGCGACCGCTATGTTTGTGTCTCATCGGTTGGTTTCGCCATTTTGTTAGCCATGGCGCTTCGCCGTTTGCCTTCGTTAGGAAAATGGAAAGCCGCGACAGTTCAGGCCACCGCGGTTTTCCTGCTATGTGTTTTTTACGCGGGGGCGTCACTGGCCCAGCAGATTTATTGGGATAACGATCTCCTTATTTTGACGCGTGGGCAGAGCCTTTATCCGGACAATCCCTATACGTTGGTCGGTTTGGCCGCGGAATACAGCAAGCGAGGCGCGAATGACCGCGCTATTGAACTAGCGGAGCGAGCCGAGCGCCTGCACCCTGAATACGGTTACTCGAGGTTATCGCTGGCGGAGGTTTACATTCGCTCAGGGAAATTCGACGAGGGCCGAGCCTGGCTGCAAAGGGCGCTCGCTGCAAATCCTGACTACGCCGCCTCTGAGACGGGCATGGCCGGGTTGGCGGGTCTCTATGGACGCATGGGTGATTACCAGCAGGCCTTTGCTTACTGCGACCAGATCCTCGATAAAGACCCGAATCTCTATTCTGCCCTCTATAACTGCGGAAACATTCACCTGATGGCGGGAGAATTTCCGCAAGCGCAGCAATTGCTCACCCGCGCCATTCAAGCAGCTCCGGAACAGGCCCCACCGAGACACTACCTGGGGCGAACTCTACTTGAACAGGGCAACAGCGGCGAAGCCGAACCTTACCTTGAAGCCGCGATCGCCATAGACCCAAAACCCTGGGACTATCACTACTGGCTGGCTGTGGCACTTGAGAAAAACAACGACCTGTCGAACGCGCGTGCCCAATACCAGGAAGCCCTTCGCCTCAATCCCGGAAGCGCTGAAGCGAAGGTGCGGTTGATGGCCTTGGAGGGGAAGTGACCGGCGACACGGAGATCCGAGAGAACTTGCAGAGCCAAGAGCCGATAGCAGAGACCGCTGACCTTGAATTGAGAATTCGCGAGGCCGAGCCCGGCGAAAGGATTTCCCGGGGAAGTGAGCCGTTCACATGGAAGGTGCCTCGGGAAGAACTGCTGCAATTCCTGGTACTGGGCGCAGTCCTGTTGATCTCGGCGGTATATGTCGGTCTACACCTCGGCAGCGGTTGGGTCGCAGCCGACGAGGGAACCCTAGCCCAAAGTGCGCTGCGTGTTCTCGACGGCCAACTCCCGCACCGCGATTTCGCTGAAATCTACACCGGCGGGTTGAGCCTCGTCCATGCGCTTGCGTTTCGGGTGTTCGGCATCAACCTGATGACGCTACGAGTGTGTGTCTTTCTTTTTTTTCTGGTGTGGATTCCAGTTGTTTATTACATTGCGCTACGTTTCGCATCGCCTCTTCCCGCGGGCTTGATCACGTTGCTGGCGGTCTCCTGGAGTTTTCCCAATTACCCAGCGGCTATGCCATCCTGGTACAACCTTTTCTTCGCCACCTTCGGTGCTGCCGCTCTGCTTCGTTATCTTGAAGTGCGGGAAAAGCGCTACGTTTTTGCGGCCGGGGTTTGCGGGGGCATTTCACTTCTGATCAAAGTGATTGGCGCCTACTATATCGCAGGCGTGCTGCTTTTCCTTGTCTTCCTTGAGCAGGGCGATCACGATCCGCGCGACTCTAGAGACCAGGGCCTAGCCTATCGATTGTTTAGCACTGGCGCCTTGTTAGTTTTTCTGGGTACGGTCGTTTATTTCTTTCATGCACAATTGGGTGCAGCGGAGTTTTACCATTTCGTCTTGCCCCCAGCAGCGCTGGTTGGTCTAATCCTGGTGTCGCAAGGCAAGGTTCCGGCCTGTGCAGCCAGTGACCGATATCGTGCTCTACTTCACCTGCTTGTTCCGTTTGCCGCGGGAGTGCTGGCTCCGATCGCTTTGTTTCTGGTCCCGTATGCAAGATCGGGCAGCCTTCGCGCATTCTTCTCCGGGGTCACGGCTAGCGCCGCGTCGCACGCCGCCGGTTTGGGCATCATTCGTCCTCTGGGAGTGAGTAACGCCCTCTATGCGCTGCTCCTGCTCGGCATCATCGCTGCCGCCATCTATTCGCGCTCTTTCCAGGGAAAAGTTGTGGGGGTTGGGGTTGGTGCGGGGCTCGCGCTCCTGTTGTGGCTATCGACTCAGGCGATCGTCTCCGGAGTATGGTACTCCGTTGCGACGCTTACTCCGCTGGTCGTGCTCTCCGGCGTAGCGGCTCTATTTTTCGCGGGAAAGTCGAACGATCTGGAAAAGCTCCAACAACAGAGAATCATGCTGTTGGTTTGCCTGGCTGCTTTGTGCAGTTTTGTGCAGCATCCATTTGCAGCGCCCATCTACTTGTCATACGCGCTTCCGCTGACTTTGCTGGCAGCGGTCGCGGTTGTGTCCTCGGTGAGGAAACAGCCCGGCACCTACGTGCTTGCGTCAGTGATGGGCTTCTACCTGCTGTTCGGCGTGGTCCGGCTCGTTCCTGATTACATCTATGAGCTGACGCACAAAGTGGGCCCGATGGAGGAATTAAGGCTGGAGCGGGCGGGAGGGCTTCGCATCGAATTCGCGCCGGCGGTCGAGCAGCTCGTCCACGTGATTCAGCAACACTCGTCCAACGGCTTGCTCTATGCGGGCAATGATTGTCCGGAGTTCTATTTCCTTGCTGGGCTAAAAGACGTCACCAGCAACGACAGCGGAGCTTCTCCCGATGAAGTACTGCGCGCCTTGCGAACGACCGATGTAAAAGTGGTCGTCATCAACGAAGCGCCATTTTTCCCATCTGGTGAGATTGATCCTGCGGTGAGAGCGGAAGTCGCTCGGCAGTTTCCTGAAAATCAACTGCTCGGTATTTTCCGCGTGTATTGGAGACAGTAACTCGCTCGGCGACCGGTCCGGTTGCGCTAGACGCCTTGCGCAGCTCGCCGCTTCGGAAACATATCTCCCACCCTCCGAATTTCGGCGCCTACGCCTTTCAGCTTCTCTTCAATGTTTTCGTAACCGCGGTCAATGTGGTAGACGCGATCGATGATCGTTTCACCATCGGCAACAAGGGCAGCCAGCACCAGTGAAGCTGAAGCCCGGAGATCGGACGCGAGCACGGCCGCCGCACTCAGCTGGGTTTTGCCGCGGACGATGGCGCGCCGTCCCTCAATTTTCACGTTGGCGCCCATCCGTACCATTTCGAGCGCGTGCATGAAGCGGTTTTCGAAGATGTTCTCTTCTACAACCGAAGTTCCCTCTGCCTGCGTGGCCAGCGCCATGTATTGCGCCTGCATGTCGGTCGGGAAGCCCGGATATTCTTCGGTGTTCATATCTGCCGCCTTCAGCGGCTGATCTCCCATCACTCGCACTGAGTCTGGCTTCACGGTCGTTTTCACGCCCGTTTCCCCGAGCTTTTGCAAGATGGCTCTCAGATGACCAGGCTCGCAGCCGGTGACGTTCAGATCTCCTCCCGTCAGTGCCCCGGCAATAATAAAAGTCCCAGCCTCGATGCGATCCGGGATGATCCGGTGCCTCGCTCCCCCTAATTTACTGACGCCCTTCACCCGAATCGTCGCCGTACCGGCGCCCTCGACCTTTGCTCCCATTGCATTGAGCAGCGACGCCAGATCGGCCACTTCAGGTTCGCGCGCGCAATTCGCCATCACCGTCTCACCTTCCGCCAATGTGGCGGCCATCAGCAGGTCTTCGGTGCCCGTCACGGTGATCTTGTCAAAGACAATTTCAGCGCCTTTCAGGCGTTCAGCCGAAGCTTCAATGTAGCCATGTTCCTGCGTGATTTTGGCCCCAAGCCGCTCCAGGCCCTTGATATGCAAGTCGATTGGCCGCGCCCCAATCGCGCAGCCGCCGGGCAACGAAACCCGGGCGCGTCCGCAGCGCGCGACCAGCGGACCGAGAACCAGCGTGGATGCGCGCATCGTTTTGACCAGTTCGTAGGACGCCTGGGGAGTGGCAAGGCTCTCAGCGCATATTGTCGTGCGATGATGCGCGCGCCCATAGCCGAGTTCGACCTCGGCACCCATGGCAGTCAGCAGCTTGCGCGTGGTCTCGATGTCACGCACTTGTGGAATGTTTTCCAGAATGACTGGCTCCGCGGTCAGCAATGCCGCCGCCATGCACGGCAACGCCGCGTTTTTAGCGCCGCTAATACGAACGGTTCCCAGCAGAGGATTGCCGCCGCGGATTACGAGTTTGTCCATGGGTTAATCCTGAGGATTGACTTCCTGAAGATGATTGCCTGAGACGCCGTTGCCATTCTATCGAGTATTGTCGTGGGGCGCGGACAACAATCCGAATCATGGGTTCCGTTTGTAACCTGGACAAAAGTTAGCAGGATGAACTTGCGCGTTCAGCCCAACGGGCGTTTCTGGGTCACAGCAGCTTGCGCCATGGTGATGGCCTTGCGCACATTTCCACTAGCTTGCTGCAAGAAAACTAATGCCCGCGCACGAGTAACGCCGCTCTTTGCCATGACCAGCGCAACCGGCACGCTGTTTCGCGCCGCCCTTAGGAGCTTGTCGGCTGCGTTTCGGCTGAGGCCGCCCGCCTCCACCAGAATATTGACTCCACGCTCGGCCAGTTTGCTATTTTTCAGATGAAGGTTGACCATCAGGTTGCCATAGACATATCCGAGCCGCGTCATGGCGCCCGTGGTCAGAATATTCAGAATCATCTTCTGCGCGGTTCCGGCTTTCATGCGCGTCGATCCCGCGACGACCTCGGGGCCGACCTCCGCCACAATGCCAACGTGCGCTGCCTTGTGAAGCGGAGTGTTGTGGTTGCAGACCACGGCAACGGTCCTGGCTCCCTGTGAGCGTGCGTATTCGACCGCGGCGATAGTGAACGGAGTGCGCCCGCTGGCTGCAACGCCGATCACCACATCGTTGCGGCCGGGTTTTTTCTTCGCGATTGCCTGCCGGCCCAGCTTGCGTGAATCTTCGTCAGCTTCCACTGCCTCTGCGAGGGCCTTGGGACCTCCCGCCATGATGAACTGCACGATCTTCGGATTGGTATCAAACGTCGGCGGACATTCAGCTGCATCCAGCGCCGCGATCCGTCCGCTTGTCCCCGTGCCGACATAGATCAGGCGTCCTCCTTTTGAAAGCGCGGAGGCGACCCAATCCATGGCGATCGCAATCTGGGGCAAGGCTCGACGAACCGCAACCGCGACTTTGGCGTCCTCGGTATTGATGATCCGAGCGATGTCCAACGGCGATTTGCAGTCGAGGTCAACCGAGGCCGGATTCGCCTGCTCGGTTTCGAGAATGCGGAGATCTACATTCTTTCCGCGTTGGGTCACGCTCGCTTCTCCGCGTCGATGGCCTCGACCACTGCGTCATAAAATGCAGGACGAACTTGCTTGATCGCCTGATTCTGGCAATCGGGCCAGGTACGATTGGTAAGCAAGATGACAGAAAGCTGCCGCTCCGGGTCGATCCACAGCGAAGTTCCCGTATACCCGAGATGCCCAAACGAACGTGGAGAAAAGTATCTTCCGGATTGGGATGGCTGCGACGGAGTGTCCCAGCCAAGAGCGCGGGAAGTGCCCGCCGGCGGCGATTCACGACGCGTGAATATATTCACCGTCTGCTGCCGCAGAATTGGATGGCCGCCATTCAGCATGGCATGGGCGAAACGAGCGATGTCCTCGGCCGTCGAAAACAGGCCCGCGTGTCCAGCGACGCCGCCCAGCACATACGTGTTCTCATCTTGCACCTCGCCCTGAATTATGCGATGACGAAAACTTCGGTCGTCGGCAGTCGGCGCTATCCTCGCGCGGAGAGACTTGGCCGGATTGAACGTCGTCTGCGACATGGCTAGCGGTCCAAAGACTTCGCGCTGACAAAAGGAGTCCAACGTCTCGTCCGCCAGCCGTTCGAGTGCGACTCCGAGAACAATGAATCCAATGTCGCTGTATTCGGCGCGGGTCCCAGGATCGGCAGTGAGTTCGGCAGCGAAAGCCGCCTGCAGCAATTGCTGGCGAGTCCTGGCACGCAGAAAAAGCTTCTCATAAGCGGGAAGCCCGGAACTGTGTGCCAGCAGCATTCGCAATGTGACCTCGGCCCGTCGACTTTCGCCCGCCCCAAACTCCGGTACAACGGTGGTTACCGGCGCCTCGAGATCGAGCAGGCCGCGCTCATAAAGAACCATCGCCATGGCGGTCGCGGCAACTACCTTTGTGACCGAAGCAAGGTCGAACAAAGTCTCCTTCGATACCGTCGCGGAGGATGGCTCATCGGTGAATCGCCCCATGGCCTTGTCTCCAACGAGTTCGCCGCGATGGGTGATCGCGACCGAACATCCCGGAAACGCTCGCGCTTCGATCGCTCTGCCCAGGATGCCGAAGGGGCTGGAAAAGGCTTCGTCCTGCGCCGCGGAGTTGCGCGCAAGAAAGGCGAAGCCCGCCCTCGGATTTGTGTCAGAGACCAAGGATATTGTCAGTTTATCGCGGGGAATCTGCTCTGCGCAGGACCGTTCTCTACGGCGAACCGTTCACGTTACCAACGAAGCGCTGTTCTGGCCTTCAGCCTTGAGACTGATCGCGCCGGTCGTGTACAGTCGCAGCAATCGTGAAATTCAAGCTTACGTTCTTATTGGTCCTGTGCCACGCGATCGCTATTGCCCAGGAGCCTATCGGCTCTCGCCTCTCCGTCCTCGACCCCATCATCAACGACGCCATCGCCCAGCAGCAAATCCCCGGCGCCGTTCTCATCGTCGGGCACGACGGCCAAGTTGTGTATCGCAAGGCCTACGGCAGCCGTGAAATCCTTCCGCACCGCGAGCCAATGAGGGTCGACACGATCTTCGACTGCGCCTCGCTCACCAAGGTCCTCGCGACCACAACCGCCATCATGCAGCTGTGGGAACAAGGCAGATTTCGCATGGCCGACCCAGTGGCGAAGTATCTGCCCGAATTCGCCCAGAACGGCAAGCAGGACATCACCATTCGTCAGCTGCTCATCCACTATTCTGGCCTTCCCGAGGACATCGATCTCACCAAGCCCTGGGAGGGCAAGGAAACCGCTTATCGCATGGCATTTGAAATCGCTCCCGAGCGTCCCCCCGGCTCGGGTTTTCTCTATAGCGACATCAATTTCATCGTGCTGGGGGCTTTGGTTGAGCACCTGTCCGGCGAATCGCTCAATGACTATGCAGCCAAACACATCTTCACTCCGCTTGCTATGAAGGAGACCCGTTTCCTTCCGCCAGCCTCCTGGCAGGCCCGCATCGCCTCCACCGAAGATGAGAATCATCATCCTCAAAAAGGAGCCGTGCACGATCCCACCGCGCATCGCATGGGTGGGGTCGCCGGGCATGCTGGCGTGTTTTCCACTGCTGACGATCTCGCCATCTTCGCTCAGGCGCTGCTCGACGGCGGACGCGGCATTCTCACATCGCCGACCGTCGCCAAAATGACTGCGCCGCAGCAGCCGGCGACCGCCACTACTTTGCGCGGCTTTGGTTGGGATATCGATTCTCCATTTTCAACCAACCGTGGAGAACTCCTGCCAATCGGCAGCTTCGGCCACACCGGCTATACCGGTACATCCCTGTGGATCGATCCGACCACAAAGACCTACATCGTGTTGCTCACGAATGCGGTCCACATCAATGCAATTCCCGGCCACGACCGGGGAACCGCGGTCTCGCTGCGCACAAAGGTCGCGACTGCGGTCGCCGCCGTGCTCGCACTCGACCCATCTGACGCCGAAAAAATGCAACTGGCGAGCATTACCGGCTACAACGAAATGCAAAGCGCAGCACGAAAAGTGGCCGTCCGAAATGGCTCGGTAAAAACCGGAATCGACGTTCTGGAGGAGTCTCACTTTGCCGCCCTCCATCCCGGCAAAGGCGGAGCTCCGCGCAGCGTTGGCTTGTTGACGAATCAGACCGGCCTCGATTCAGAGGGCCGCCGCACCATCGACGTGCTGGCAAACGCCGCCGGCGTTTCTCTCGACGCGATCTTTAGCCCCGAACACGGTGCTACCGGACAGCTGGACACGACTCACATTAGCGAAACAAAAGACGCGGCTACCGGAATCACAATCTATAACGTTTACGGAGGCACCGAGAATGCCCGCCGACCGTCTCCGGAAGTGTTGAAGAAATTGGACGCGGTCGTGATTGATCTCGCCGATGCCGGTGCCCGTTTCTACACCTACGAAACCACGGTTGGTTATTTCCTCGAAGCTGCGGCCAAAGCGGACATCGATGTCATTGTCCTCGACCGCCCGAATCCGATTACTGGGGCTTACGTCCAGGGTCCGGTCTCCGACGAGGGCCGCGAGAACTTCACCGATTATTTCCCCGAACCTCCGCGACAGGGTATGACGATCGGTGAACTCGCCCGAATGTTTAACGCAGAGCGGCACATCGGCGCTCGGCTTGAAATTGTCCAAGTGGAGGGATGGCAGCGCGGCGACTGGTTCGACTCAACCGGTTTGCAGTGGATCAATCCTTCACCTAACCTGCGCGACCTGAACGAAGCGACCCTTTATACCGGCGTGGCTATGATCGAAGGCACAAACGTTTCGGTCGGCCGCGGCACCGACACACCGTTTGAGGTCGTGGGCGCGCCCTGGATCAAGGGCCGGGAATTGGCCGCTTATCTGAACGCTCGCGCCATCCCGAGCGTCCGATTCGTTCCGATCACATTCACGCCAGCCTCAGGCGCTCATGCTGGGGCGCGCTGCGAAGGAGTCAATCTGATCATTCTCGACCGCAACACGCTCGATGCCCCGGCACTCGGCATTGAACTGGCATCGGCGCTGCACAAGCTATATCCCAATGACTTCAAACTCGATCGCATGTCAGACCTACTGATGAATCAGTCTGTGCTCGAATCGATCGCGACCGGAGAGGACCCCCGCCGCATCGCCGAAGACTGGCAGGAACGCCTGGATCGCTTTATTCAGATGCGTGAGAAATATCTGCTCTATAAATAGAGCGACTTTAAATAGAGCGACTTTTCCGTAGTTATCCTTAATGCCCCGCCCCTTCGGGTACTCTTCCGCACAGCCAGCTAAGTTACAATTGTCGTAGTTCTCGCATTCCCCATGTCTGAAAATGTCGTGCAAATTCCAAGTTCTTTCTTCCGTTGTGCCGGGCCCAACTGCGGCGTAATGAAAGGCGTGAGTGATCGCTGGTGGATTATGTGGAGCTCATTTGGCGATTATGGGGTCCCGGTGATGCACCTTGCCCCGTGGGAGGAGAAACTTGCCGTTCTGGAAGGCGCTCTCCACGTCTGCGGCGAAGGTTGCGCGCAGAAGCTGCAGTCGCAGTTCATGGGCAATGTGCTGGCGAATCGTTCTCGACGCACTAACGGCTGAGCCGAGCGCACTTTCCTGGTGAACGTTCACCGCGACCATGTTCCGTATCCTCAATCCAGAGCGGCTAACCCCGTGGATTCTCCCACGCATCCCACTGAAAACTGAGCTACCCTGATTCGGAAAGGGAATCTGACTATGAAGACGATCTGGTGGCTGTTATCTTTCTCAGCGATCGCGATGGCGCAAGCTGTACCGCCTTCACCTTCCTCCGCGACGACCGCAGCGCCTTCAAAACCAAGCCTCACGATTCCGGCCGGATCGCGAGTGCCCCTGCGCCTGAAGCAGGCGATTTCTACCAAAACTGCGAAAGAGGGCGATCCCGTATACGCGGAAACCGCCTTTCCGTTTGTCGTTGACGACAAAATCGTCGTCCCGGTCGGCACCTACATTCAGGGCAAGATCACACGGGTAGAACGCGGCGGTCACATCAAAGGTCGCGCGCAGCTTCTCATTCACTTCACGTCGATGATTTATCCCAGCGGCTACACGGTAATGCTTGGTGGTTCGGTGGAGAACACTCCCGGGGCGGAGAAGACGACGATGAAGGGGCCCGAAGGAACCATCCAGCAAGATAGCGATGCGGGAAAAAAGGCTAAAGACGTTGCGGGCGCTGCCACCACTGGCGCCGTAATCGGAGCCATCAGCGACGGCGGCAAAGGAGCCGGCATTGGCGCGGGCATCGGCGGGGTCGCCGGCATGGCGGTGGCTATGCTTTCGCGCGGAGCCGACGTTCGCCTTGAGCCCGGTTCTTCCATCGAAATGGAGATCCAGCGCGAAGTCACCGTCGACGCCAGCCGTATCACGGTGCAGACCAGTGAGAGCCGGCCCTAGCCGCACGAAAAGCATCCTCATTACTTCAAACTGAACAATGCATTTACATGCGCCGTAATGGTTACGTCCTGGGGGCTGAACTCCTCTGTCGGAGCCGGGGCTGCCTCAGCCATCATTCCGACTTTCATTGCTCGCATCGGCGCCACCACGTGCACGTTCTCATACGTATCCACCGAGGCATAGCTCAACTCACCAACTGTTCTTCCGCTCGCGTCCGCCAGCGCTTGCGCCGAAGCTCTTGCCCGCCGATAGGCGTCAGCCACGGCTTTGCTCTTTGCTTCTTCGGTGGAATCGAGAATGTAGCTTAGCGATTGACTGTCGCCCACACTGGCATCGGCCAGTTGCTGAGTGATCGGACCGATCTTCGAGAAGTCCTTTAACTTTATGCTGACGCTTGTCGTTACCTGATAGCCGATGATCTTGTGCTTCACGTCCTTCCAGTTATAGCGCGGAGTCACGGAGAAGAACCCCACCTGAGCCACTTTCGGATCAATTCCGTTTGCGCGCAGTACCTGCCGCGCTGCCTCGGCCTGCTTCGCCGCCTGATCATAGGCGTCTTTTGCGGTGTCCGCTTGCGCCGAGATATTGAACTGAATCAGCGCCGTGTCCGGAGGCGTTTCGAACTTCCCATCTGCCCCCACATAAACCGTATTGGGCTGCGCCGTCACCGTTGGTGCCTGAGCGTGTGCGGCTACACTGAGAACAACGCTAATGCACAGAATTAAAATGCAATACCTCATAGCGGCTCTTCCTCCTGCCTTACAATTCAATCTCAATCCTTATATACCCCTGTATAAAGAACGCGTGAGTTACAGCTCCATGCGCATCTGATCTGCTGTGGTCTCGCGCTTCCGGATGGTGCTGGATTTCGCTCCATCGACCAATATTTCAGCCGCCCTGCCGCGCGTGTTGTAGTTCGAACTCAACACGGCGCCGTAGGCTCCCGTGTCGAGGATCGCCAGCAAATCGCCTTCCTGTATGACTGGGAGTTCGCGATCTCGAGCAAAGAAATCGCCAGTCTCGCAAATAGGGCCGACGACATCGGTTACTTCTGTCTCCTCGAATGAGGCCTCGCTGCTTGCACGTGCGGGACAACGTTTCAGCGGCACAATCTCATGAAAAGCGCCATAGAGAGACGGCCGAAGCAGATCGTTCATGGCGGCATCCACAATGAGGAAACGCTTCCGGTCGTTCGTCTTGCGATAAATAACTCGTGTCACCAGCACACCCGCCGGGCCGACAACTGCGCGGCCAGGTTCAAGTAGAAGATGAACTTTCAAGTTTTTGAGTGGCTCCAGGAGTGCCTTCGCATAAGCGTTCACCTCCTGAACGAAAGGTTCTTGCGGGCCATGGTAGGGAATACCCAGTCCTCCGCCGGCGTCCACATACCGGATCTCATGACCCGCGCCGCGCAGCTCCTTCACCAGTTCGGCTATCCTTGCGAGTGCATCGCTGAAAGAGGTTAGATCCGTGATCTGCGAGCCAATATGAACGCTGACCCCCGCCACTCGCAGATTCGGATGAGTTGCCGCCTCAGCATAGAGCCTGCGCGCCTCGGTGATCGGCACTCCAAATTTATGCTCGTGCAGGCCAGTTGAGATATAGGGGTGCGTTTTCGCCGAAACATCCGGATTGACGCGAAAAGCAAGCGGAGCGGTTTTCTTTACTCGCCTCGCAACGCTCGCGAGCGCTGTGAGTTCGGATTCGCTCTCGACGTTAAAAAGCAAGATCCCTGCACGGAGCGCAGACTCCATTTCCCGAACCGTCTTGCCGACGCCCGAAAAAACGACTCGTGCCGTAGCTCTTCGATTGGCGCGCAGCACGCGTTCAAGCTCGCCCCCGGAGACGATATCGAACCCGCAACCGTCCTTGGCAACAAGCCGTAAAATCGCCAATGTCGAGTTTGCCTTTACCGAATAGCAGACCGTGTGCGGAATCGACCGAAATGCTTTCTGGAAGGCTCCGATGCGAGTGCGGATTGTCTCGCCGGAATAAACATGCAGCGGAGTGCCATAACGCTCGGCTAGGTTCGCCAGGTTAGTTCTTTCGCAGAATAGAGAACGCGATCGCCCAGATGAACCCTGATAGGCGAATGCCGGTGGCCGCACTAATCCCAAATTCGCGGCATTCTTCACTTCCGTTTACCCGAGCTGCCTTTGACTTTGATCGCCACCACCGTCTGATCGTCAAAGGCGTCGACGCCAGCCGCGTGCTCCGTGACCGCGCTGAAGAGGTTGGCGACGACGCAATCCGGTGACTGCTGGGTGCATCCGGCGACGATGGCCTCGACTCGTTCGCGTCCAAACGATTGTCCGTGGCGGTCGCGCGCGTCGAGAATCCCGTCGCTGAAGAAGACGAACATGTCGCCCGGCTTTGCCTTGAAAGTGAACTCGTCATATTCAGCTTCATCGAACAGCCCCAGGGGCAAGCCAGTCGCTTCAATTTCTTCGATCTTTCCATCATGGCAATAGAGCGGGCGCGGCAAGCCCGAATTCGCCACCTGCAAAGTGCGGTGCTCGTCATCCCAGACGGCATAAATGATCGACACAAATTGCGCTGCGATCCTTCGCTCCGCCAGCGACAGGTTGATCGCTGAAAGCATCTCCGCCGGCCCAGGCTCAATCGGAGCATGAGAACGAAGAATCCCGCTGACCAGTGCCGCATAAATCGCCGCCGGTGCTCCCTTTCCGCTAACATCGCCGATTGCAATCCCGAGCCGCGAAAGCGAGTAGGGAACAAAGTCATAGAGGTCCCCGCCAATCGCTCGCGCTGGCACAAATTTCGCCTGCACGTCCAGGTGCGCCAACTTTGGAAGTGAATCAGGCAGCAACCGAAATTGAAGTTCCCGGGCCAGGGCCAGATCACGTTCCAGGCGGCGCTCCTGGCGCTCGATCTCCTCATAGAGCCGCGCATTCTCGATGGCAATGGCAAGCTGGGCGGCGAGCGTCGTCATGATCTTCTTGTGGTCTTCTGTGAAATAGCCACGCCGGGTGTGCTCCAGATCCAGCACCCCGATCACCTTGTCCTGATAGATCAATGGAACCGCCAGCTCGGAGTGCGTCTCCGGGTTCACCGCGATATAGCGCGCGTCTTTGCTCACATCGGGCACCAGCACCGCTTCCTTGGCGTGCGCGGCGTATCCAACGACTCCGCGGCCCAAAGGAATGTCATGCTTGAGGTGCATCCGCTGTTCAAACCGCTGCGCGAAGCGGTGTTGCAGCTTCTCCCCACTGCCATCCAGCAAAAGAATGCTGAACATCTGGTAATCGATCACGCGATGTAACAACTCGGCCACGCGTTGCAGCAGCTCATCGAGGTTGAGAATCGACGTCAACTCCCGCGCAATCTCGTTGAGCGTCGCCAACGTGCGTGCCTGTCGCGTGGTCCGGGTATGCAGACGGGCGTTCTCAATGCCCACTGCCATGCGCGAGGCGATCAATGTGAGCACCCGCTTATGCTCCTCGGTGAAGTACCCCTTCTCGCGGGCCTCGATGTCAATCACGCCGATGAGCCGGTTTTTCACGATCAACGGGATCGCCAACTCCGACTTCACATTTGGCAAGGCCTCGATGTAGATCCCCGGCAGAGTCGTATCAGCCACCAACACCGGCTGACGCGTCTCTGCCGCGCGCCCGGTGATACCTTGGCCCACCTTCACTCGCAACCGCTCGGCAACTTCCTGCGGATAGCCGACCTGAAACCGCACATACAATTCCTGTCGCTGTTCGTTCAACAGCAGAATGGCGAAGATTTCGTAGTCGATGACTTTGCGAACCAGCTCGGCAACTCGCCGTAGCGTGGTTTCGAGATCGAGCGTGGTATTGACCACGTCGGCGACCTCCAGTAGAAGAGGCTCGACCCCGGAAGAGCGGATTTCTGGCGAGGCAGAGGTCATCACGCGTTTCATCATAGCAGCAGGGTCCGACCGGTATTTTGTACACGACAGCCCATCCTGCGAAGCCGCGCGGCGCCCCAACCTCTAAGGATTCGCAATCACGCAAACATCCGGCAGATTGCGGTAGCGCTCGGCATAGTCGAGGCCATAGCCAACGACGTATTTGTCAGGGATGGTGAAACCGATGTAGCGCGCCTCGATAGGAAGCTTTCGGCGCGAAGGCTTGTCGAGCAGCGCGGCGATGCTCAACGATTTTGGCTGGTGGGCCATGAGCAACTTCGAGATATAGGTCAAGGTTAAGCCGGTGTCGAGAATGTCCTCCACCAAAATCACATTGCGATCCGCCAGCGACTGATCCAGGTCCTTGGTCAGCCGCACTTCGCCCAGCGAGTCCCACGCGGCGTGACCGGCCGGATCTTCTGTCGGAGTCGGCCGATTCCCATAACTCGACACCCCGATGAAGTCGAACGTGGCATCGAGTGGCACATTCCGGGTCAAGTCGCTGAGGAAGATGGCAGCTCCCTTTAAAACCCCGACAAAGATGACTGATTTTCCCTCGAAATCACGGGCGATCTCCGCGCCCATTTCGGCCACACGTTTGGCAATTTGTTCACGAGACAACAAAACCGTAAGCTCGGGCATCGAGGCAATCTTATACACGAGTTAAGCACAGATCGGAATGACGAAAATTCGAAGCGCAATTATTGCGCGCGGAAACTGTCGAGGTTCCGTTTAATTGCACGCTTTTCCCCGTCCCCATAGAATACGAATTCACGCCAAGCAGCACGACGAATGGCGAACGACGGCAAGATTTGGGGGACTCATGAATCTTAAAGGCGTCAAGCTCACCTGGCTAGGGCACGCGACATTTCGCGTTGAGACTCCGGAAGGGAAGACCTTTTACATCGATCCATGGATTGGCGGCAACCCGATGTGTCCTGAAAGCGAAAAGAATGTCAAAAAGGTCGATGTTCTGGTTTGCACACATGGCCACTTCGACCACATTGCCGATGCCGCCGAGCTTGCAAAACGCGACGGCACAACCACAGTGGGTATCTTTGAACTCTGCTCCTGGCTGCAAAAAAAAGGTGCCAAGCAGATTGCGCCAATGAACAAAGGCGGCACACAGGTCGTCGCCGAAGTGAAAATCACCATGGTCCACGCCGTCCACTCCTGCGGCATTCAGGATGGCGACCAGATCGTCTACGGTGGCGAGGCTTGTGGGTATGTGCTTGAGTTCTCCAATGGCGTGAAAATCTATCACGCTGGCGATACGAACGTGTTCAGTGATATGGCGATCATTCGCGAACTCTATGCTCCTAAGATCGCGATGCTGCCCATCGGCGACCACTTCACCATGTCCCCGCGGGAGGCGGCGTACGCGTGCAAGCTGCTGAAGCCCGAGACGGTTGTTCCCATGCATTTCGGAACCTTCCCAGTGCTGACCGGAAGGCCAAGCCAATTGCAGGAACTGGTCCCGGACGTCAGAGTTGTCGAGTTCAAGCCCGGACAAACGATGTCATAACCAACTTCTCGGAAAGGGAACATGCCAAATCAAAAAGTCGTTCCTGACTGGCGTATGGGAGGAATCACAGTTCCCGGAGTCGAAGACTATCTCTACGCTATGCTTCCTCCGCGCGATGAAGTCCTGGCCGAGATGGAGGAAGACGCTGAAAAAAACGACTATGCCATCGTCGGCCCCGCCGTCGCGCGCGTGCTCTACCAGTTGGCGGTCATCAGCGGAGCGAAAAAAGTATTCGAAATGGGTTCTGCCATTGGCTATTCAACCATCTGGTGGGCTCGCGCAGTCGGCGAAGGTGGAAAAGTTATTTACACGGATGGCGACCCGAAACGCGCGGAAAAAGCGCGCCGCTACTTCGAGCGGGCTGGAGTTACAAAGCGGATCGATGTGCGCGTCGGCGATGCACTCGAATTTCTGTCGGAAGAGAAGCAGCCCTACGACATCATTTTCAATGACGTCGATAAAACCGACTACCCGCGCGTTTTCAAACTCGCGCTACCGAAGCTGAGAAACGGCGGATTGTTTATCACGGACAACGTTCTGTGGAGCGGAAAGCTCAGCCAGCCAAGTCCAGACGCGCAAACTGGCGCCATCCTCGAATTCAACCGTCTCATTTACGAGTCAAAAGAATTATTCACGACCATACTGCCCATTCGGGACGGTGTAGCTGTCTGCATTAAGAAGTAGCGCCGCAGGGACATGACTGTTGCAATGTTAGAATATCTAGCTCCTGACTCCGTGCGATGAACCCTCCGGTATCCGTGCCCCTGAACCAGACTCGCGAAGACCCGCCCCGCGAAAGTCATGCCCCCGAAACCCTCACGCGAGCGCAGGCTCATTCTCGCCCTGATTCAGTTGCCGATGTCCTCATAGTTGGCGGCGGGCCAACCGGTCTCGCCTGTGCCATTGAGGCTGAGAGAGCCGGGTTCAAATCGCTCATCGTCGACAAGGGATGCCTGGTCAACTCCATCTTTCACTATCCCACCAACATGGTCTTTTTCACGACCCCCGAGTTGCTCGAGATCGGCGATGTCCCTTTCACTACCGCTTCGGCCAAGCCCAATCGTCTGGAAGCGCTGGAGTATTACCGCCGCGTCGCTGAACACTACCATCTGCACATTCGCCAGTACGAGTGGGTTAAAACTATCACCGGTGAGGACGGAAAATTTACCGTCACCGCCACTGACCGCCGCGGCGCGATTCACGACTATCGCGCCCGCAAGATCGTGGTCGCTACCGGCTATTACGATCTCGCCAACAAACTTGGCATTCCCGGCGAAGAAACTGAAAAGGTCTTCCACTATTACAAAGAGCCGCATCCTTACTACGACACCGACGTGATCGTGATCGGCGGCAAAAACTCTGCCGCCGAAGCCGCGCTTGACCTCTGGCGCCACGGAGCTCGCGTCACCCTCGTCCATCGTGGCCCGCAGATGCACAACCACGTGAAATATTGGGTGCGCCCGGATATCGAAAACCGCATCAAGGCCGGCGAAATCACCGCCTACTTCAACAGCAATGTAGAAGAGATCAACGCCGACTGCGTCGTCATCCGCACGCCCGATGGCCCGGTCCGTCTCAAGAACGACTTCGTCTTTGCCCTGACCGGCTACCACCCTGACTACGATTTTCTGCGGAGTATTGGCCTCGAACTGGCCACCGCGCAGCAGCGTCCGGTCTGCGATCCGGAGACGCTCGAGTCGAATGTTCCGGGTATCTACGTGGCGGGCGTGATCGTGGCCGGTTCGCGCACCAATGAAATCTTCATCGAGAACGGCCGCTTCCACGGTCGTCTGATCGCCGCCCACCTGAGCGAAAAGCTGGGACGGGGAAATCCAAATATTCCGCTGGACGCGACCTAGACGAACCTCGCTGGTCGCAGGGCGTCCCGCCTGCCAGGCCTCTGATCCGAACGCACTGTAATTTTCCGCTTGACAAGGCCTATACGTAACCCTATAGTTACGCATTATGCGGAACCGTTCGGTTACATATTCCGCCGAGGCCACTTTCCACGCTCTGGCTGATCCAACCAGGCGGGCGGTCCTTGACCTGCTGCGCAGCGGAGCCCAGCCAGCCGGCAAAATTGCAGTTGCATTCCCCGTTTCCCGTCCAGCCATCTCCAAGCATCTGCGCCAGCTCCGCAAGGCCCGACTCGTTGTCGAGCACCGTCGCGGACGCCATCGCGTTTACCATCTCAATCCCGAGCCGCTCAAAGCTGTTGATTCCTGGCTTGAGCACTATCGCCGGTTCTGGCAGATGAATCTGGCGAATTTGAAGACTTTTGTGGAAAGCGAATACCTTCGTGAAACTTCGAAGATGGACAAGACCCCGGGCAAAAACAAATAACAGGAGAGATCACCGATGATGCCAAATTCAAAACTCGCCATCAGCCTCGCAGTTCTCGCGTTCATGTTCAGTGCCAGCCCAGCATTCCCCGAATCCGACGCTCACAAACAGTTCGACCAGCTCAAAGCGCTGGAAGGGAAGTGGGTCGGCAAGAATTCCCAGGGTCAGCCAGTCGAGGTCACGTACCGCATGACCGCTGGTGGTTCCGCGCTCATGAGCGAGATTCAGGGCCACGGAGAAAACATGGTCACCATGTTCCATCTGGATGGCGAACGGCTCCTTATGACGCACTACTGTGGCGCCGGCAACCAGCCCCGCATGAAAGCAATCGCTGCCGACGCCAAATCCATCAGCTTCGAGTTTTTTGACGGTACCAACATCGGCCCCGGCGCCGGTCACATGCAGCAACTCACCATTACGCAGCCCGACGCGGATCACCACACCGAGGCATGGGTTTTCCTCGACCACGGACAGAACATCAAAGAACTCTTCTCCCTCGAACGGGCAAAATAGGAGGCATCGGCTATGAACTCCACCATGCTCAATACCATCGTTACTCCCGACAAAGATGCAGTTGTCTCCGAAGTCCATATTTCGGCGCCCGCAGACGCTATATTTCGCGCCCTGACGCAAGTCGATTTGCTCATGCGCTGGTGGGATGGTTCCGACGGCCCGTGCCGCGTCAAGGTCTGGGAGTTCGAGCCTCGCGTGGGAGGGCGTCATCGGCACGTTGCCTATGATCCAACCGGCCAAAAGCAGATCAACGGACGGTCGGAGTGGGAGATCTACGGGGAGATCGTCGAATTCGATCCCCCTCGCGCTCTTGCTTATACATGGCTTGCGAACTTCCATTCTGTTGCCGGACACGCCACGCTCGTGCGTTGGCAATTGACGTCGGTCGCCGACGGAACGATTGTCAAGATGACCCATAGCGGGCTCAAGCCGCTCACTGAAAGCGTAGCCTATGCCCAAGGCTGGCCCGGCGTGATCGATAACCTGAAGAAATTTGCGGAGATCAACTAGGAGGCTTCTGTGGCTACCGTAACCGTTACACCTGATCAAGATGTAATCGAGGCTGAGGTCTTTATCGCCGCACCACCGGCTCGCGTTTTCGAAGCCCTGACTGATCCCAAGCAGCGACAACAATGGTGGGGCCAGAAAGGCCTTTATCGATCTTCTGAATCGACCAGTGATCTTCGCCTGGGTGGCAAGTGGTCCGGTTCGGGAGTGATGGAAGATGGAACGCCCTACCACGTTGAAGGCGAATACCTGGAGATCGATCCTCCCCTTCGGCTCGTCTACACCTGGAAACCGAGCTGGTGTCATCCACTTGAAACGGTTGTGCATTGGAACCTCTTGGCCCAGCCCATTCGCGGTTTGAATGGTCGCGGAACCCAAACTCTCGGGACAGGAACACTGGTAAAACTGCGGCACGAAGGATTCGCTGGCCAAAGCCAGGCGATGCTCGGGCACAAGCAGGGCTGGGAGCGAGTTCTTGGATGGGTGCAGGCCTACCTCGAACATGGGGAGACCGTCGAGAGTCGAGGCGCCATCTCTCCTTCGCCGGAAAGCTAGGCGCTCTATTGTGAATCGAGGTCAGAGTGCAGGAGGCCGGCCTCACCTCTGCAATCTGACCTCGGACCTCGCCTCTTGCCCCCTGCTTTATACTGGAAGCAATGTCGGGGTCCGGCGAAAAGACGTTTTATCTCGAAACCTTCGGCTGTCAGATGAACGTGCACGACTCCGAAAAGGTGATTGGCACGCTCGTCCAGCAGGGCTATCGCCAGGTCGAAACCGTCGAAGAAGCTAGCCTCATCCTCTACAACACCTGCTCCATCCGGGACAAAGCCGAACAGAAGGTCTTCCACCGGCTGCAGGACTATCGCAAGCTTCAGCGAGAAGGCAAAAAGTTCGGAGTTCTTGGCTGTGTCGCCCAGCAGGAAGGGGAGCGCATCTTTGAAAAGGCGCCGCACGTTGATCTGGTTTGCGGGTCAGCTTCCTATCGAAATCTGCCACAGATGCTTCTGCAGATCGAAAAGGCCGAGAACGGAGAAGGGAAGCGTGTCACCGGTCTCGACGATCGCCAGACCGACCACTGTTTTGAAACCGAATACACTGCCCGCACGAATCCGCACCGCGGCTACATCACCATTATCGAGGGTTGCGACAAGTTCTGCGCGTATTGCGTGGTTCCCTTTACCCGTGGCAAGGAGCGCAGCCGCACCTCAAACTCCGTCTTGTCGGAAGCTCGCCAGCTCGCCGATCTTGGCTACACCGAAATCCAGCTCCTTGGGCAAAACGTGAACTCTTACCGTGATCCCGATGGAAACAAGACTTTTGCGGAAGTGCTGGCTGCGGTGGCCGAGGTCAACGGTATTCGCCGCGTTCGCTTCACCACTTCCCACCCGCGCGATTTTGGCCGCGATATTGTCGAGGCCATCGACACCGTCCCCGCGCTTTGCGATCACGTCCATCTGCCCGTGCAAAGCGGTTCTACGCGCGTTCTTGACGCCATGCAGCGTCTTTACACGCGCGAGCAATATCTCGAACGCATCAGCTGGATTCAGAGAGCGAAGCGTGACATCTCCATCACCACCGATCTCATCGTCGGCTTCCCTGGAGAGAGCGAAGCCGAATTCGAAGAGACGCTCTCGCTCCTCGATGAAGTCGGCTACGACGCCGCGTTCACATTTAAATATTCGCCCCGCCCGAACACACCTGCGTTGCGCCTCGATGACGCCATCCCCGACGCCGAAAAGTCGCGCCGGCTGGCCAGTTTGAACGAAAAACAGCGCCAGATTTCGTCGGCACGCAACAAACGCCACGTCGGAAACATCATCGAAGCGATGGTAGAAGGCAAGAACGAAGCCCGGGGCCAATGGGTCGGACGGACTTCACAGATCAAAGTCCTGAACTTTACTGCGCCGGATGGTGTTAAGTTGAAGACTGGAAGCTACGCCAACGTCCGCGTGACGCAAAGCTTCCCGAATAGTTTGTTGGGAGAATTGGCGTGAACTAGTGGTTTATCGACACGTCGCCGATAGAGGTTTTGCGAAGAACCAAGGACGAAGGACGACGGACGTCAATAACCACTGCTTTTCGAGGTCCTGATGGAAGTTGAAATGAAAATTCGCGGCTTGATGATGGATCCGGTTTCAAACATGCCGATCGTCCTTCTAAAAGATGTCGGGAGCGACACCGTCCTTCCCATCTGGGTGGGAGTCTACGAGGCCAATGCCATCGCGCTCGAGATCGAAAAGGTTACCACGCCACGACCCATGACCCACGACCTCATCAAGAACGTTCTGACCGGACTCGATGCTCTCGTTCACAAAGTCGTCGTAACCGAACTGAAAGACGACACTTTTTACGCCGTCATCTGGCTCGAAAGGGAAGGCCGCGCTATCAGCGTCGATTCCCGCCCCTCCGATGCCCTCGCACTTGCCCTGCGCATGGATTGCCCCATCTTCGTTGATGACGAGGTCCTCAAGCACTCCAAACAGTCGGCTAATCTCTCCGATCGCGTCACCAGCGAAGAACTCCGCAAATGGCTCGAAGGCCTTGGTGACGATGATCTCGGCAAATACAAGATGTAGGAGAGGTGTTGGGTCTTAGCAGGCCGGTCTCAGGATTCTATGCAAAAGCAGTAGGAATCCGGCGGTTTTCCTAAGACCTGAGATCTAAGACCTAAGACCCTAACTCTCGAGACCCAGCTTGGATCCCGCCGCCCAACTCCAACGCCTTTACCTTGCCGGCTTCGAACTCCAGACCTTCGATCGCTATCCGAAATGTGTTGGCGCGATTCGCAACAACTGCATCGCGCTCCTCGTTCCCGGAGTCGACGGCTTCCAGATCCTTGGCACTCCCGGCTGGAGAATGGGCGACGTTATGGGCGTCCTCACAGAGATGGAAGGCAGGAAGGTATTCCAGGCCAAGTCTGAGGTGGTCGAAGCCACGCCAGAAAGACTGGCAACGCTCAGCCAATTCACGGAAGACTTGCGAAAACAGCTCTCCCAATAGCAGTGGCGCCGATCATCCGTATCCGGGGATCTTTATGGCATCGACTCGCCAGCAATGTATCCCTTGTGCCGGACGCGCCCAGCGCACGAAAGAGCCTTAGGCTTTTCTAATCAGCCCAAAGTTTACATAATACTTGTTATCGGACACTACAAGTAATCGGGCGCGAACGCTCGTCTTTATCCGAGCCTTGCATTCGTCCTACGGGCGCACTGCCCGGGAGGTGCCAGCGGCGTCTTCCCCCGTCTGCACCTCTCCAAGGGCCACTAACCAGGAGAAGCCCCCACCTATCTCCCTATCTCCCTGCCGCATACGCCGAAGGCCGGGTCCTGACATTGCCGATGCGCTCAAGAGCGCCGGCAGCCTCGCTCCCCGTTGGGCAGGAATCACCGGCGTATACGCTTTCTCGAACGTCGTAGGTGGTGTTGGGCGAAGAGGCATTTCCACCGCCAGTTCCGGTAAGAACGCCGGCGCAAGCCTCGACAACAGTATTCTTGGTAACGCTCGCGTTGTTTCCGCTTGTCCCGCCCTCTTCCGTGCATGAGCTATCAATGTGAATGCCCGATCCCGAGCTGTTGTACACGATGTTCGACGTCGCGGTATCGTTGTTGCTGCACAAGTCGATTCCGTCGATGTTAAATATGCCAGCCGCCGGGCTTGTCGTTATCTTGTTCGAGATAGCGCTGACGAAATCCGCATTTCCTGCCGAATCGCCATACGCCACGATGGCGCCCTGGGTGTTACTGACCGAGTTGCCTTGAACTACAAGCGCTGCGCCGCTCGTCCCCCCAGAATCGTAGAGAAGGATTCCGGATGCGCTGTAGCAGTACGGTTGCTGATCGGCATAACACGGCGACGGGTTGATATAAACGTCGCCGCTGACGGTGTTGTTCGTGACCTTGCCAACGGCCCCATCGCTGATCTGGATGCCATTCTGGGCGATCAACGGCGTTGCTCCCACCCCAACCACGTAATTCCCGCTCACCGTCGCGTTGACCGTTCCGCTTAGGTTGACGCCATCCACGGTGATCCCATTTTTGTTGTAGTCGTGGACGCTACTGTTTTCGATTTTGATTGTCGTCGCCCCGTAGTCTCCGTTCTCTTCAGCCATGATGCCGAGACCACTTTGGCAGCCGTTCAAGGCATTGCCGCCTTGGTATTGGAACTTGGTTGTGATCTGGGCCACCGTGCCGGAGGCATTCTGATAGAAGATGCCTACCAGGTTCGGCGAGCACCCGTTGATCCCGTTATTGGTGCCATCGACGGTAATGTTCGAAATATTCACCACAATCGGAGCTGTCGCATTCGATGGCGACGACACCAGAACCTGCGCCGCGATCGGAGGGTAGCCCGCATAAAGATCCGTCGCGTTCGCTGCCACCCCTCCCGATGGCGCCACAATCGTAGGATTATTTGCTCCCGCGGCTGATGCGCCCGTAAGCCCATTCCCGCCGACTCCCACTATGGTGAGTTTCTTAGTGATGACCAACTGCTCGGCGTAAGCGCCGGGACAAACGTAAAGTGTGCTTCCCGCTGGAAGCGATGTAATCGCCGCTCCAATTGATCCGTACTTGACCAGCCCTGCTTTGCAGTTTCCCACAACTCCGACCGCCCCCCGAGCAAATGGGACCGAAACCAATATCGCCACAACAAAGACGGCGACCGACAATGCACGCGCATGCACTCGCATCGACTTCCTCCTCAAATTTCAGATTTCACGGTTAGTTGGTTAATGGACCAAATGGAGCGAATGAGGGGCCCTGACCGAACGCGGAAGTGTAGTTGGCATCAAGCAGAAGGACAAGTTAAAGTTCTGCGACCAAATTGGGTAACAATCCCCAAACTAACACTAAGTCGCAAATACAATTTTCGGGTGAAATAGCGTTCCCGCGATCCGTTCCCCGATCGCTATCAGTTGCCGCTGTCCCAGAAATACCTTTACCAGCGGAGCCTGCGACATCTCCGGCAGATTTACCGCACGGCCAGTGCGAATGATCGCTGCGCTTTCATCGGTTGTGGTCACGCAGGGAATTCGTGGCAGCAACTGTCTCGGATGAACAAAAACGTGCTCCGCACTTCCCTGCGCTTCCAACGACCATCGCTCCGCTCTTTTCTTGGCCAATGATTCTCCCGCAATCGATTCCAACTCCTGAAGGGTGCACGCCTCTTCGATCACGAACTCCGCCACTGCGGTCCGACGCAGCTCTGCCAGATGGGCGCCGCAGCCGAGCTTGACTCCCATCTCATGGGCAATTGACCGCATATAGGTTCCCGAGCCGACCCACGCTCGAAAAGTCACCCGACCACCCGCCACATCGAGGATCGCAAACTCCTTGACCTCGACCTGAACTGGTCTCAGCGCAACCTCTACGCGTTTGCGCGCCAGCTTATACGCCGGAACCCCCGCGACCTTCTTTGCCGAAAAAGGAGGCGGCGTCTGCTGCAGTATTCCCCGAAACTCGCCCGCTATTGCTCGTACCCTCTCCACATCCAGCGTTACATCCTGCGGCGCATTAGTCGCATCCCCATCCGCGTCGTACGTACTCGTGGCAAATCCGAACCGGATCACGCCCTCATACCTCTTCTCTGAATGCAGGTAAAACTGCGCCAGCCGCGTGAAGCTTCCTACCAAAATCGGCAGCACGCCGGTCGCCGACGGATCCAGCGTTCCCAGGTGTCCCACCGACCTCACTCCGAGGATCCGCCGCACCCGATTGACCACATCGTGCGACGTCATTCCCGCCGGCTTATCGATAACTAGAACGCCATTCATGAAATTGAAAATCTGGTAATTTGGTAATCGGAAATTGGAGACTTCAAGCTGCCCGTCAGCACCGACCGACGGCCGCATAAATTACTCAATTACAAATTACCAAATTACTCAATCTTGAATGATTCCCCTTCGTGACGACCAACCGACCTTCTCGACGCCGTTCATCAATTATTTCTTGATTGTCCTGAACTCGCTGGTCTATCTCTGGGAAGTCTCGGTTGAGATGCAAAGCCCCCGTGCTCTGAACGCGTTCGTCATGCAGTTCGGACTCGTCCCCCGCCATACCATTGCCCTGCTCACGGGTCACACGCACATTGATCCGGCCGCTGCAATCGTGCCGATCTTCACTTCCATGTTTCTGCACGCTTCGTTTATGCACGTCGCCGGGAACATGCTTTTTCTTTGGATCTTCGGCGACAACGTCGAAGACTTCCTCGGCCACTTCAAATATCTTGTCTTCTATCTCACCAGCGGAGTCGCCGCGGCCTTCACGCAGATCCTCGTTAATCCCAGCTCGCGCCTTCCCACGGTTGGAGCCAGCGGAGCCATCGCCGGCGTTCTCGGAGCCTACTTCATTCTCTATCCGCGCGCCCGCGTGCTGGTCTGGTTCCCGCCCATCTTCCTCTTCCATGTGCCCGCCTGGCTCATGCTCGGCTATTGGTTCCTTTATCAATTCTTCAGCGGAACCGTCACCGTCATTGCCGAAACCGCACAGCAAGGTGGCGTCGCCTTCTGGGCACACATCGGAGGCTTCGCCGCCGGCGTCATCCTGATTAAAGTTTTCCCTGAACGTCCGCAACGATACCGCTATGGAACTTGGTGACTAGCGAGGATGATAACCACGTGGAAGAGCGGCCCTTCAGGGCCGCGTTAGACGCATAAATTACGGCAGGGCTTCAGCCCCCCGAGGGAAGACAGATTTCTTACGCCCGAGGCGCCGGCGCTGGTCCCGGCGGCAATATCTCTGGCTCGCCACTCTTCACCTGCTGCCGCGTCACAAACCACACCGCCGCCGTCCACGTCGGAAACAAATCCGCTCCCGGAATCAGCTCCGCCGCCAGCGACGGGAGGAATGCCCAATGCCATCCCAACAATCGCACCAGCACGAACGCCACAATCAGATCCAGCAATGAATCCGCTGGCGAGATGCCGCCTTCGGCGAAGAGCGGGAAAGCGAATATCTGCAGCGCGTCCGCGCCAATGGCCACAGCCCACGCCAGCCGCTGCTCGGGGTATTTGAGAGCCTTAAAGTAATCCACTAAGAACATACGCCACCCTTATTCAATTCGATGCTCGCTCTCGCTGCATGGCTTCCTCGTGACCTCGAGCGCAGCCGCAGAGTCTCCAGCACGCCCGATTTTGGCGTGATGGGGTGCAATATAGCCCACGGCGTCAGCCGTGGGTAGGAACAAACCCAAACCCCGGAAGGGCGAAAGTGTCAGCGGTACTGGCGTGATGCTTCCCATTCGCCTTGAAGGGGACGGCCTTCAGGCCGTCCGAAAGCTGCGCAAAAACAAGGGGCTTTAGCCCTGGTGAAGCGTCCATCTCACAGCGCACCGCCCGATGGCATGATCACCAGCTTCTCCACCGCACAATTCTCCGGCAGCAGCATCGCATCCACCACTGCCCGCGCCACGGTCTCCGCCGACATCATCTTTCGCCTCGGCGCCTTCGGCCACAGCGTTTTCCAGATATCCGTATCGGTCGCACCCGGCATCAGCCCAATTACGCGAATTCCCTTCCCGCGCAACTCCTCGCGCAGCGTGTCCGTGAAACCGAGCGCCCCATGCTTCGACGCATTGTAAGCTGCCGATCCGGCAAACACGCGCTCCGCCGCGATCGACAGATTGCTTACGATCACGCTTCCTCGTTTCATGATCGCGAGCGAAGCCTGCGTCACCAAAAACATCCCCGTGAGATTCGTATCAATCACATCCGCCCACAACGGATAGGGCAATTCGCTGACGCTCCGATTCGCATGCGCGATTCCCGCATTGTTCACCAGAACGTCGAGCGCCCGATGCAGCCCTCTGGTTACGGCAAACAGATAATCGACCGACTCGGGGCTGCGCACATCGCACGCTTGCTCGATTACTCGCACTCCAAGTCTTTCAACTTTCCGCGCCGCCTGCGCCAGCGTCTTCCCTTCCCGGCTGGTCATTACGAGATCACAGCCCTCGCCTGCCAGCGCCCTTGCGATCTCGAACCCTATGCCGCGGCTCGCGCCCGTTACCAGGGCGAGACGGCCTGCCATTCTCCCAGTTCGTTGCCTTTTCATCCTCGCTAAAGCCTAGCGCAGTCGGTCCTAACTAATGGAGTGTCGAACCCGATAACAGATCGCCTTCTCCGCGCTCGGTCTGTGCTCCCCTGTGCACCTGTGGTTTGGCCTTTCCGATTCCCTTTAGAATTCCCTTTCAAAGGAAATGCCGGAGCCAAAGGCCCCGGCACATTCACAATCTTTTACCACTATGCCCCGTTCGTCCGCTGCCGGATGAGCGACAGGAACTCCGAGCGCGTCTCTTCTTCCGTCCGGAAAGACCCCAGCATCGATGATGTCACTGCCGAAGAATGCTGCTTCTCGATTCCACGCATCATCATGCACAGATGCCGAGCCTCGATCACCACGCCCACACCCTGCGGCTCAATAGTCTTCTGAATGGCCTCGGCGATCTGGGTCGTCAGCCGCTCCTGAATCTGCAGCCGACGCGAAAACGCTTCGATCAGCCGCGGAATCTTGCTCAGGCCAATCACCTTGCCATTCGGAATATAAGCCACATGCACCTTGCCGAAAAACGGCAGCATGTGATGCTCGCACAGGCTGAACATCTCGATGTCTTTCACAATCACCATTTCGTCATAGTTCACCGTGAAGAGCGCCTTGCGCAGCAACGCTTCCGGGTCATCCTGATATCCCTTGGTCAGGAACTGCAGCGCTTTCTGCACGCGCGCCGGAGTTCGCACCAATCCCTCGCGCTCAGGATCCTCTCCCAATCTGACGATCATTTCGCGCACCAGATCTTCAAAGCTGGCGCTGGTTAACGTCTCCACTTCTGTGGATTTCATAGGCTCCTTCTTGTCCTTGGTCGTGGTCGATCGTCGCTGACAGCCACTGTTCGCGAACTGCTAGCGACCAACGATAAATGACTCGTCTCCCGCATACTCGAACGAATTCAACATTGTCTCTTCAATCCGCACTTTCTCTAGATGAGCTTTTCTGAATCCCTGCTTTAGGATCCGATAAATCGAGATGCACAGATTCTCCGTCGTCGGAACCTCGCTCGCGAACTCCGCCAAACAATTCAGATTCTGATGGTCATAGCGCTCGAGTACCTGCCCACGGACAAATCCATCCAGATCGGCCAGATTGCACACCATTCCCGTCTGCTCATCAATCGGCCCGCTCACCGTGATCTCAACCGAATAGTTGTGACCATGGCCATGCGGGTTGTTGCACTTGCCGTAAACCTCCCGGTTTTCCTTCGCCGACATTTCTTCATTGTGCAAGCGGTGAGAGGCACTGAACATGTAACGCCGTGTCAGGTGCGCCCTCATGCTTCCCCATAGAAATCGACAAAAAGGTCCGGAGTCTCATACACTCTCACGCGATGCAACCGCGCCGATTTCAGTTTTGGCGCCAGCCGCTGCCAGATCGCAACCGCGATGTTTTCCGTCGTTGGAATCTGCGCGAGGAACTCCGGCACCTCTTTGTTCAGAAAGCGATGGTCAAACGCATCCAGCACTTCCCTGTTCATCACATCTTTCAGTTGCTTCAAATCGACCACAAACCCCGATTTGGGATCGACCGCTCCCTTCACCGTAACCTCGACCGTATAGTTATGCCCGTGGCCATTTGGGTTGTTGCATTTTCCGAATACACGCGCGTTCTCTTCCGGCGAGAATGCGGGATTATGGTAGTAGTGCGAGGCCGCGAACTCCGCTTTGCGTGTTAGGTAGACCATCGTTTTTTCGTTATTATAACGGTGTGAGACGAAGCGCCCTTCCTATCATTATTGGATTAATTGCTGTTCTATTCGGATGCTATAGCGGTAGTCACCCCGGCCGAATCGGCTCCGTTGCTCCCGATTTCACGGTAAAGGATTCCGATCACACCGTTAGTCTCAGCCAATTTCGCGGGCAGGTCGTCGTCTTGAATTTCTGGGCGACGTGGTGCCCGCCCTGTATCGAGGAAACACCGGCTCTGGTTCGCATGCAGTCAATGATGAAGGACAAGGGTGTCGTTGTGCTCGCCGTCAGCATCGATGCCGATGACGCCGCTTATCACAAATTTCTCAAAGATTACAACGTGAACATGGTGACGGTGCGCGACGAATCCCGCAAGGCGAGCAATCTCTACGGCACCTTCGGCTGGCCCGAGACCTACATCATCGATCGCAAGGGCGTGATCCGCCGCAAATTCATCGGCGCCGTCAACTGGACCAGTCCCGAAATCACGGATTACCTCAGCAAGCTCTAGACTCCCCCGTGTTTCTACAGTAAAAACGACTGACTTCCTGAACGGCAAGTGAAATTGATCACACGCGCTACACGGGAGGACTTCTATGGGCCGGCTCGGAAGATGGCTTTTCATCGCCACGATGGCCGTTATAGCCGCACTGGCGTTGCTCGTAACCTTTACTATCGGTTGGCGTCCGTTTATCGGGCCGAGGACGCGTCCTCTCACCACCCGCAAGTTTGAGCGTACACCCCAAAGACTGGAGCGGGGACGTTACATCGCCACTGCTCTCAGCGGCTGCATCTATTGCCACTCTTCCCACCGCTGGAGTGACCCTTCCCAGTCGATCGTGCCGGGCACAGAAGGCGCGGGCGAGGTTCTTCCCTACCGAGACCTGCCCGGCCGCATCGTTGCTCCCAATCTCACCCCCGACGCGGCGACGGGCGCTGGTAACTGGACCGACGACCAGCTCGCCCGCGCCATTCGCGAAGGGATTGGCCACGATGGCCGGGCTTTATTCCCCATCATGCC
>DATJNC010000022.1:0-37355 GCA_035508395.1 Terriglobales bacterium
CGACTGGGGTCATCCCGACCAGCTTGGGAATGTTCACTTCTCGCCCGTGGATGGCTAGCTGCATGGCCGTGAGCGCGGAGATCATCGCCACAATCATCAACACGAGCGTCAGCAGGATGATGCGAAAGAGGCGGCGCATTCGAATGTTTTGAGAATGACCTTATCGAGAGTATATTAGCAAGTCCGCACTGCCTGAACAGTTACAATGCGGCCTTTCTACCGGAGTTACTATGAAACGCCACGTTCTCGTCTTTCCAACCATTTTATGTCTAATCTTCAGCTCGCTAGCCCAAGATAAGTCATCCGGATCGTCCGGTAAAACCGCGGGAACTCAGTCGGCCGCGCCCGAGCGCAGCACTGAGCCCATCAATGTCACCTCAGCCAAAGGGTTTGTTCTTGAAGACGCCACGCCAATGCGGCTTCGATTCAACCGCACAATATCGTCTGCGGATGCACACGTTGGGGACACAGTGGACTTCGAGGTTCTCCAAGACATTAGCGTGAATGGAATCCTGGTAATTCCAAAGGGAGGCCTCGCCTTCGGAACAGTTACAGAAGCCCAGCCCAAGCGAAGAATGGCACGCGGAGGCAAGCTCGAAATCAACCTCGACTATGTCAAGTTGGTTGACAGCGAGAAAGCCGCTCTGCGGGCAGTAAAAGGAGGAAGCGGCGGTGGCCATACCGGCGCTATGACAGCGGGCATCGTGGCAACTGGACTTGTCTTCTTTCCCGCAGCACCCTTCTTCCTTTTCATGCACGGGAAGGACATCATTATACCCAAGGGTGCGGAAGTCACAGCATACGTGAATGGTGATACGCGACTCGATGTGGCGAAATTCGAAGTGCCTTCGGACCAGAGTGGTCAATCCAAAACATCCACCGAAGTCGCCTCGGCTGCGTCGGCAAAGCTGCAAGTAGACTCAAGCCCTCCGGGCGCGGATATTGAGATCGACGGCAGTTTTGTCGGCAATACTCCATCCGACGTTCAGGTAGCCGAAGGCGAGCACACGGTTGTCGTAAAGAAGGCCGGCTTCAAAGACTGGGAAAGAAAGTTAAGAGTGAGCCTCGGCAGTGCCATTCATCTAACGGCCGAGTTGGAAAAAGCTCAGGCGCAGTAGCATCCTGCCACCAATAAAAACAGGGAGCACTTATCGTGCTCCCTTTTCGACGAGTCGCAACAAACTTAGTCCTTGATTCCAGCTACCTTGACGCGCTGCTCATTGCCGCCGCCCGATCTGACCCTTCCAGGCTGAAAGCGGTCCTCTTGCCGGCAAACTGAATCTCCGACAACACTGCTTTTCCATTTGTGTGGCTCACGACCGAAGAGTCAAATGATGGAGTCGCGGTTAGCTGCACTGCTTTCGCAGTCGTCTTTGCGATCTCCTTGTTGCCTTTGACGAAGCTGATTTCGACGTTGGGTCCGTTCCCTTCCCAGCGAACCTGATATTCGCCGGCCGGCAACTGCTGGCCATTGATCTCAACCGGTTCCTGAGCTTTGAAGGTTCCCTTGTTGGTTGCGAATGCGCCCGTCGCGACGAACACCGCCAGCCCGAGCACCATCATCTTTGCCAGATTGTTCAGTTTCATACGCTCCCTTTTTCTGCCCGGTTCCTGGCCGGGACACCATGGGCGGCTGGTTCAGGCTGGCGCCGTAGACTTGCCTTTTTCTCGCAATGTCCTACAATGCGCCTGTCAGGGTGACGCAAGAAGACGCGGTCCGAAGACTCGTCGCCTTCACTTTGCCGGGCTCGCTTCACCAGGGCCGCCAAACCATGCGTGAATCGCGCCCGTCACCCTGCAAATCTCTTCGTACTGTTAGGACACCTCGGGACCGATAAAATTCCCCAGTCCATTCTCAGTTTCGCTTGAGGATACGAATGCCGAACTGAGGAAGTTCCCCAAATTTTTCCGCGCGCGTTTCTTGTGGAACATGTCTTTTGGACGGGCGGGATTTCTATGTGTTAGCGGAGATTTAGCGATGTGCGAGTAACACGGCAGAAATGTTTTGTGCAGCCTGATGATCAGGAGAGATGCACCGGGCTGAGAAAAAAGACGTCGTCTGAGTTACAAAGAATGACTTACGTTATCTTCAGGACGACCTTTCCGTAGTTCCTTCCTTCTTTCATCAGGGTGTATGCGGCTTGGGCCTCGGCAAGCTGAAACACCTTGCCAATCACCGGTTGCAGCTTTCCTGCCTTCGCCCATTCTGAAAGCTGTTTCCATGCCGATTCCATGAGCGTCCGGTTTTGACTGAGATAGGTCAGCCACAATCCGTGTACGCTGGCGCCCTTCACATAGAGCACGCGGGTATCGAGCATCGGAGATTGTCCAGTTGCGGCACCATAGACAATTACTCGCCCGAAGTTGCCCAGACAGCGCACGCTCCTGGCTACGTGTTCTCCGCCCAGCATTTCAAACACCGCGTCGACGCCTTCGCCCTTGGTCAGCTCCTTGATCGCCTCGACGTAGTCTCGCTGCTTGTAATTGATGCCGTGCTGTAAGCCCAGCTCGCGAACGCGCGCCAGTTTTTCTTCCGACGAAGATGTCCCGTACATTTCGACGCCGAGAATCTTTCCGATCTGCACGGCGGCGGTGCCGACTCCACCCGCAACAGCGTGGATCAGCACGCGCGTGCTCGCCGGCTTTTCGAGAAGACCGGCTTTCCAGAATGCAAAATATGCGGTAAAGAAATTCACGGGGAAGGCAGCGCCCTGTTCGGCGGTCCAATTCTCCGGGACCGGCCAGAGCAGCGCGCGGGACGCCGCCGTTTTTTCGGCGAAGGCACCCCACTGTATGTATCCCATCACGCGCCGGCCGTCTACATCGATGCCCGCAAACTCCCGTCCCGCAATCAAAGGAGGTTTCGGCGTGCCCGCATATCCGCCTTCTGCCGCCATGAGATCGGCAAAGTTAAGGCCTCCCGCCTCCACGTTGACGAGAATCCGATCCGGTGCCGCATACGCATCAGGAACAGTCTGTACTTCGAGAACTTCGGGGCCGCCAAAGCGCGTGATCATGAGAGCTTTCATGTGCAAAGTGTAAAAGAGCAAGGCAAAAGTAAGAAGTCGAATTGAAGATTGTCGTGCGAGCAATGGGTCTGTAGGGTTTCGCGGAATTACGTGGTCACACCATCCAATGTTTGTTTTACTTGTTTAATCTGACCTCTGCCTTCTGCCTTCCGTTAAGGCTGCGTTCATCGGCATATAATGGGGCTGAGTTTCCGATCCTGGTCGCCTCGAAAGAAATGATGGCGGCGAGGACGAGGGAGTGGCCGGTTGAGTGGGGTACGCCGGACATCCCGAGGGTGCAGGGGGAAACGCCTGCGCCTCCCGTGGTTGGAAAGGAAACGCCTACGGGGTGTCTGCCCGTTGCTTCCTTTCCGAAAAGAGCGAATCAAATGGCAGGCGGTTGTTTGTCGCTGCGCACGTTCGAAGTGGGTGATTAACGCCTCCGCGCAATATAAGCAAGCGACTAAAGATCAACGACGAACGACGAAGGCATGCGTCTCACTGACAAATTCGGACGCGCGATCCATGATCTGCGTATCTCGGTCACAGATCGCTGCAACTATCGCTGCGTTTATTGCCGCACGGGAACGAATGGCGCCGCGTACGCCGAACTCCCCTTTGCCGATTATTTGCGCATGGCGCGCGTCCTCGTCTCGCTCGGCATCACGAAGATTCGCCTGACAGGCGGCGAGCCGCTCTTGCGCAAAGGAGTTGTTGAATTCGTTCGTGACCTTGCGAAACTTCGTACGATTGACGGCCAGAAGCCTGAGGTTGCACTGACCACAAACGGCCATCTGCTGGCCGAGATCGCGCGACCGCTGAAAGACGCCGGCCTCGACCGCGCGACCGTCAGCATGGACGCGGTCGATCCCCAGCGCTTTGCGCGCATCACACGCGTGCCTAATGGATTCGATAGTGTGCTCGGGGGCATTCGCGCTTCGCGACGCGCTGGTCTTGACCCGGTCAAGGTGAATTGTGTATTGCTCCGCGGTTTCAACGAAGACCAGATCATCCCGTTCGGAATGTTTGCGCGCGATGAAGGCGTGGTCGTTCGCTTCATCGAATTCATGCCGCTCGAAGAAGATCGAATGTGGACGCCGGAGGTCGTCGTCACGCTCGAAGAGATCGTGGCACGCATGTCGGAGTATCGGCCGCTCGTTGAAATCGCGCGCGCGCGCAGCGAAACCGCGCGCCGTTACACCTTCGACGATGGCATCGGCGAAATCGGCATTATCGCTCCGGTCTCCAATCCCTTTTGCGGGCACTGCAGCCGGATCCGCATCACGTCCGATGGGAAGCTGCGAACATGCCTCTTCTCTGCCTGGGATCATGATTTGCACGAGTTGATGCGGCGCGGGGCTCCTGACGAAAAACTGATCGATTTCATTTTGAAAACCGTCGAACAGAAAGAAGAACGCCATCATATCGGTGAACCTGGATTTGTTCCCGCATCAAGGACCATGGTGCATATCGGGGGATAAGACGACAGTGATGAGTGATTAGTAGTTAGTGATTAGAATTCAATGATGGCCTGTTGAACAGTGATCGCGAGTTTGAAATTTCTGTTTGCCGCAAGCGCACAAAACTAATCACTAATCACTAAACACAAATCGCTAACCACTCCTCGATGCTGCGTATTCTTCGATTAACCGCTTGCCTAGCCGCGTTCTCCCTCCTCATCACATCGCTCGATGTACCGGCTTCTGCCGATTCAAGTTTTCTTGGTTTCGATCGCAACGAATATCCGGGGGACGCGAATCTCCAGGAATTGCGGAAGACTTTTTCGTTCGCTGGCTACTGGCTCAATAATCCGCCCGGAGCGCGGAGCAATACGTGGGCGGGTAAGCGCGTCAGAATTGAGGCAGCCGGATTTGGTTTTGTCGTTCTCTTTAACGGCCGTCTCTATCGCGATCTGAAGAAAGATGCGGCGGGCATCGGCCAGTCCGATGGCCAGGCCGCGATTGCCGCAGCCAGACGTGAAGGTTTCCCACCGCACACCGTCATCTTTCTCGATCAGGAAGAGGGGGGCCGGCTGCTGCCTGAGCAGAGGGCGTACCTTTTCGCATGGATCGACGAGGTTGTGCGCGGTGGATTTCGCGCGGGCATCTATTGTTCGGGGATCGCCGTCCGTGAGAGCGGTGGTGCGACGGTTACAACAGCTGAAGATATCCGCCAGAATGCGGGCCAGCGACGGATTGCATACTGGGTCATCAATGATGTATGTCCGCCGTCGCCCGGATGCACCCTCGCAAACCGAATTCCGTCGCCGCGATCGAGCAGCATCGACTTTGCTGAGGTGTGGCAGTTCGCGCAATCCCCGAAGAGAAAGGACGTAGCGGGAGCGTGTCGAGGTTATGACCCCAATGGAAGCTGCTACGCATCAGCGGCGACCGCGAAACAGAATTTGTATGTCGATTTGAACGCCGCGAACTCAGCTGATCCGTCGGAAGGAAGAAGCAAGTGATTAGTGGTTGGTGATCAGTGGTTGGTGGTTTGTGATTCGTGATTGGATCCATCCGGGGGAGCGGCGGGGATACTGACAACTGAGAACTAGTTTAGTAAAACGAATCATACTTCGTGACAACCCAGCCGGTATCCTTTTTCTCTTCAGTCACGGAGAACAGGTCCTTATACGTCGCATCCTGAGAAGGTGTCGAATACCTCTGACCCTTGTAATGCAGGATGACCAGCGGCGGCGCATCTTCCCATTCCACCAGATTCCAGGCGATTAGTGGATGTTGCCCCTCTGATGCGCAGATGAAGTCAGCGCGTTTTTTTCGGTAGTCCTTCTCCCATGAGGCGAGCAGGCGGCGGCAATTGCCATCGCGCATCTGGGCCACGAAAGCATTCGCAGTGCGCTCGATGGTCCGGTCGCGCAATGGGTTCATCGTGATGCTCAGCGGCATCTGGGTGAGCGGGTCGCGTTCCTCCGAACGCGCGAGCACGGGTCCCTGGTTGCTAAGCCAATGCAGATAACCAAAGAAAACCAGGATCAGCAGACCTGCTGTCCCCACAGCGATGGCCACGTGTGTCTTGGAAGCTTCCATCGCTAGAAGTTTGTTGGAAACCCGACCCAGACGCAAGGTTACGATGGACACCTGAGAAGTCGGCCGGTTTTGCCCGTCGCGCTGATAGGACTCGGCAAATCCAGTCGGAAACGAGAGGTTCCGAATTCCTACGTCGGCAAAGAACATCAGGTTACGGTCTCGAAGCTCGTGCTCTCCGCTCAACCAGGCTCATTAACTGTTCGGTAAACGGGGCTTCGAGTCGGTGTCGCTTGGCGGCTCGTACGATGGCGCCGCCGATGGCGTCGAGTTCGGGTGGGCGACCGTTCTCAACATCTTTCTGCATCGAACTCCGCATCCCGGGAGGAGCCTTACTCATGGTCTTGAGGACGCCTTCAGTATCCAGCTTCGCGCCCTCGACAATCCCCGCCGCGCAAGCTTCCCTCACACAGCCTTCGAATTGCCGGTAAGTCTCGGGATTTGTCAGAACCTGGCCGACCGCGTTGTCGAAGGCCGTTGTAGAAAGCGCCATCGGGCCGAGCATGACCAACTTGCTCCACAACAGCGTCGTTTCATCGTCCATGAAATTGCACATGAAGCCCAAGCCGCGCAGCTTCTCCATCGCAGGTTCGAGCAGGCTGCGCCCGCGCGAGGAAACGTTGAGTATCAGGAATGGTGAAGGATGGACAAACCGCCCGGCGTCCACTCGTTCCATCTCGCCTGCAATCGTGGCGGGAATGACGCGGTCGGCCCCAAATCTTGCCCGCAGTAACTCGATATGCTCGATGCCGTTTAACAGCGGAACAACAGCGCCGACTGAACTGGGATCCGAAATCAATCGCAGAGCCGACTCCAGCTGCGTTGCTTTCACCGTCAGCCACAAAATGTCGGTGGGCAGCACGGACGAGGCCCACTCCACCTCAGCCGCCCAACTGCCGAATGTGCTCTTGAACTCAATCCTCGAACGATGCGCCGCTAGCTTCTCCGGCCGCACCACAACTGTGACCTCTTCGCCGATGTGAGCGAGACAAGCTGCCATCGTCCCGCCCACGCCGCCTGCTCCTAGAATTACGTGTCGCATCGATTTTCACTCTGAGTGCAGCGTTGCGAGGATAACATCAGCGCGGTCCCCTGCATCGGACGCAACTCGTTAAGCAGAAGCGGATTTCCCGCCAGCTGAACATCCCGAAAGATGACGGATCCGTTCACAGACTTACGTTTACCGTGCTGGTGTCGTTTGTCTTTTCCCAATCCGGGGCGTATAGTTACTGCTGAATACTGTTGTGTCGTAGTTTGAGGATTGTCGAAGCACACCAGTGGGCGAAAGCCCACTTTTTAGTTTGCGACGGACCGGGAACAACGATTTGGCAGTAATCTGCTGAAAACATGGCTTTTGATCAGTCGAAGCTCCAGGAAATTGCGGAGCGCGTCGCGGCCTCGAGCGGGCTCGAAATCGTCGATATCGAGTTCCTCGGGTCGGGCAAGCACCGCATGTTGCGAGTGTATATCGATCGGCCCGGAGCCGTGCCATCAGCGGATCATCCGGATGGGGTCACGCACGAAGATTGTTCGGCATTCAGCCGGGAGTTCGGCACGATCGTTGATGTCGAGAATGCAGTGCCCGGCGGGTCGTATGTGCTGGAAGTTTCATCTCCAGGGCTCGATCGCAAGCTGAAAACGGCAGCGGATTTTGAACGCTTTCGCGGGCATCGAATGAAATTGACGACCCGCGAGCCAGTGAACAACAACCGGCACTTTGAAGGGAAGCTGGAAAGCTTTGAGGATGGCAAGCTGTTGCTCGACTTGAGCGCAGCCCGAAAAAAGATCCGCCCGAAAGATGGTTTAGCGTCAGTCGAGATTGACCTGGCGAACATCGAAAAGGCGAATCTGGTACCGGAAATCTAGTTGTCAGTAGCCAGTACCCGGTTGCCAGAGGCGATGAAGTTTTGAGTGGGCAACTGTGCCGGCCCTGGACACAAAAACTGAGAACTGACAGCTGAGAACTGAGAACTGATTTTCATGGCTAGCGAGCTCTACAACATTATTGACGCGGTCAGCCGCGAAAAAGGGATCGATCCGCAGATTGTGGTCAGCGCGGTTGAAGACGCCATCGTCGTCGCCACGCGCAAATACTACAAGACGCAGGAAAATCTCCGCGCCGTTCTCGACAAGGATTCGGGCAAGATCAACGCCTATGCGGTGAAATCGATCGTCGAGACACCCGAGCAGGTCGAAGACCCCAACATTCAGGTCACCGTGGAGCAGGCGCGCAAACTCGATCCCAGCGCTGAGGTCGGCGGAGAACTTCTGATCCCGAAGGCGACCGAGGGCATTCTCGGCCGCATTGCCGCTCAGCTTGCCAAGCAGGTGATCTTTCAGAAGGTCCGCGAGGCGGAGCGGGACACCGTCTACAACGAATACGTCGGGCATGTCGGCGAGATCGTTAACGCGACCGTCAAGCGCATCGAAGGCCCCGATGTGATCGTCGACATTGGCAAAGCCGAAGCCAAAATGGGCCGCAAGGAGCAATCGCGCCTTGAATCATTCGCCGTCGGCGAGCGCATTCGCGTCGTGATTTCGCGAGTTGAGAAGGCCGTGAAGGGTCCCGGAGTTGTCGTGTCGCGGGCGGCGCCCGAATTGGTGCAGCACTTATTCCAGACCGAAGTGCCCGAAATTTATGACGGCACGGTTGTCATCCGCGCCATCGCGCGGGAAGCCGGTGAGCGGACCAAGATCGCCGTCATGTCCAAAGATAAAGATGTCGATGCGGTTGGCGCATGCGTGGGCATGAAGGGCATGCGGGTGCAATCGATCATTCGCGAGTTGCGCGGCGAAAAAATCGACATCATCGAGTACCACGAAGATCCGGTTACCTTCGCCGAAAAGGCCCTCCAGCCGGCCAAAGTCAGCCGCGTCACCGTGATCGATCCCGGCGAAAAGCATTTGGAAGTGGTCGTCGATGATACCCAGCTTTCGCTGGCCATCGGCAAGAAGGGCCAGAACGTGCGCCTGGCAGCCAAGCTGCTCGGCTGGAAGATCGATATCAAGAGCGAAGAAGAGAAGCGGCAGGAGGTCGAGCAGCAGATGGCGTCGCTGGTCACGCAAACCGCGACTCCTCTCGAGAATGTTCCTGGCCTTGGCGAGGGCGTGCTCGAAAAGCTCAATGCCGCCGGTGTGAGCACGGTAGAGTCGCTCGCTGACATGACACCTGAGCAACTGGAAGCCATCGAGGGCATTGGCCCGAAAACGGTGGAAAAAATCAGTATTGCGGTCAATAATTACTTTGCCAGTCTGGATGGCGGAGAAACAGTAGCCGCCGAAACCGAGATCACGGAACCTGGCCCCGGCGAAGAAGCTTCTGCCGAAGCTGGTTCTGGCAAAGAAGGGTCTGAGCAAAGTCCAGGGCAAGCCGCTATCGACGCGGCTTCCGCCGAGGAACCGCCGACCGAGAACGCGAGCGAAGCGGAAACTTTATCCGCTGAGCCTGAACCCGCAGAGACGGCCACAGAGAGCGATCAACCGCCGGCCGCCGAAGCTTCTGAAGACGAGGCTTCGAAAGAAAATCAGAGCTGAACTGCGGAAAAATGGCGAGTCCAGAGCAAGCTCTGGATCGATAGCGCGGGGTTCGTCAAGGGCAGTGGTTGGTGATTAGTGGCTGATGATTAGTTGGGCGTTGGTAAATCACCAGTCACTGAAGCACCCAATAAAGGAATTAATGAAGATTCGAATCAATGATCTGGCTCGCGAGCTTGAGGTCAAGAGTAAAGCCATTCTTGACGTGCTCACCGAGGTCGGTGTTACCGAGAAGAAAACGCATTCCAGTTCGCTTGAAGAGCATGAGGCGGAACTGGTGCGCAAACGCCTCGGCGCGCACGCCGACGCCACAGCCGCGGCTCATAGGCCCTCCCGTCCTTCCGCCCACGGCGAAGAGGAAATCAAGACCAAGATTGATCTCTCTCATATTTCCCGCCCCGGCGATGTGTTGCGCGCGATCACGCAGCAGAAAGAAGCGGCCGAACACCCGGTAGCTCGGCCGGTCGTAAAGCCACCCGCTCCCAAGCCGCCCATTGGCCCGCCGGTTGCGGCGGAAAAAATCGAAGCCAAGGCCGAAGCTCCGGCACCGTCCGCGCCTCCAAAACCTGCGCCGCCGAAGACTGCAGAGCCGGAGCCTCCCGCACCGCGTTTCGTTACTCCAGCTTCAGTGGCCGCGCGGCGCCCGCCCGCAGTGGTAGTGATTCCGCCCAAGCCACAGGCGATGCCACCGGTGGCTCCGACCCCGGCAGCCACGACGCCAGCAGCCGCGGGTCCGGCGGCCAGCGCTGCGCCGCCGGCGATCGCAGTTCCGCCACGCGTTTCTGCGCCAGCCGTTGCACCACCACCGACGCGACCGCCCGCGGCAGCCTCCCCGGGCGCCGCCGAGAGACCCGCCGAACCAACTGTCCCACCGCGCCGCGTGATCATGCCGCAGACCGGCCCGCGGCCCGTGTATAAGGCTCCAACACCGCCGCCCGGAGCGCCACCGCGTCCGGCACCGGGACGTCCCGTTCCCGGCCAGCCAATTTTTCAGAGGACGCGTCCGCAAGGCGCTCCCGGGACCGGCCCTCGTCCGCCCTTGCGTCCGGGCGAACGCCGGCCCATGCACCCGACTCGCGTTTCGCCCACAGGAAATCGTCCCTTGGGCGTGGGTCCTGGTGCTCCGCTTGTTCCGCCGCCCGGTCCAACACGACCCGGCAGCCGCCCGGGCGCTCCAGCGCGGCGTCCCGGACAGCGCTACGTTCCGCGGGGTGTAAAAGAAGGCCCGATGAAGGGCTACGTTCCGCCACCGCGCGTCATCATCAGCAATGAGCCGCAGCCCATCACGCGCAGCATCACCATCACCGAAGGCATTTCAGTGAAGGATCTTGCTGAAAAGCTTGGTATTAGAGCCAAGGACCTGATTGCACGGCTAGTTGTGCGTGGGGTCTTCGCGACCATTAACCAGACGCTCGACGCCGAACTGGCCAGCGAAATGGCGCGCTTCTTCGGAGCCGAGACCGAAGTCATTACGTTTGAGGAGCAGGCGGCAAAAGACACGGCCGAAGCGACAGAGGCCAGTGAAGAGGGTGCTGAAGCCGGTCCGCGTCCGCCTGTGGTCACCATCATGGGCCACGTCGATCATGGCAAGACGACGCTGCTGGATGCGATCCGTTCGACCAACGTGGCCGAAGGCGAAGCGGGAGGCATCACGCAACACATTGGTGCGTATAAGGTTAGGATCACGGACAATGCGTCGCCGGCTTACGGGCGTGAGATCGTGTTCCTCGATACGCCGGGCCATGAGGCCTTCACCCGCATGCGCGCCCGCGGAGCCAAGGCTACCGACATTGTGGTGCTGGTCACTGCGGCTGATGATGGTGTGATGCCGCAGACGGTGGAAGCCATTGACCACGCGCACGCTGCCGAAGTACCGATTATTGTTGCAGTTAACAAGATCGACAAGCCCGAGGCGATGCCCGACCGGGTGAAGAAACAGCTAGCCGATCGCGGGTTGCTGCCGGAAGACTGGGGCGGCAAGACCGTTTTCGTGGATGTCTCGGCCAAGAAGAAGACCAATCTCAATCTGCTGCTGGAAATGGTCTGCCTGACTGCCGACTTGCAGGAGCTGAAAGCGACGCCGGGGCGGGCGGCGAGCGGGGTCGTCCTCGAGGCGAAACTTGATCGGGGACGGGGGCCGGTGGCCACTATCCTGGTGCAAAATGGGACTTTACACGATAGCGACAACTTCGTGGTGGGCAATGCTTATGGCAAGGTCCGGGCCATGTTTGACGATCGCGGGCAGCCGCTGCACGAGGCTCCGCCGTCGACGCCGGTGGAGATTTTGGGACTCGAGAGCCTGCCGCAGGCGGGCGACCAGTTTGTGGTCGTGACGGATCGCGAGAAGGCGCGGGACATCTCCGAATATCGCGAGCAAAAGGCTCGTGAGGCGGCGCTGGCCAAGAGTTCCCGAGTGTCCCTCGAAGGCCTCTCGGAGCAGATGAAAACTGCTGGCACCAAAGAGCTTAACGTCATTCTGAAAGCTGACGTGCAGGGCTCGGTAGAGGTGCTGGCGGACCTGCTCGGTCGCCTGTCGAATGAGAAGGTTCGGCTCAAGCTGTTGCGGTCGGGAATTGGAGCGATCACCGAAACGGACGTGCTGCTGGCCTCGGCTTCGAACGCGATCATTATCGGATTCAACGTGCGGCCGGAGCGGAAGGCGCAGGAACTGGCGGAGCAGGAAAAAGTAGATATTCGTTTGCACTCAATCATTTACGAGCTGCAGGACGAGATCAAGCGGGCCATGACCGGGCTGCTCGAGCCGACGATCAAAGAGACGCACCAGGGACGGGCCGAAGTGCTGGAGACATTTCGGATTCCGAAAGTGGGAACTGTCGCTGGATGCCGCGTGACCGATGGCTTCATCAAACGCGACTCGGAAGTGCGGCTCCTACGCGATAACGTGGTTGTTTTCAAGGGGAAAGTGGGATCGCTGCGGCGGTTTAAGGATGACGCGTCGGAAGTCCGGAGCGGCATGGAGTGCGGTATTTCCATTGCCAACTACGGCGACGTGAAGATTGGGGATGTAATCGAGGCATTCCTGACGGAGCGGATCGCGGCCGAAACGATGGCGTAAATTCGCTATTCGCTCATCGCAAAATCGAGCCTCGCCCAAGGCGAATGGGCGGCGAAGAACTTCCTTCAATAAAAGCAAATAAACAGCGAACAAAATATTTTTTGGAAGACAGATTTGTACGTACAGACTGCCTAAATGCTGGGCGCGCAATTGCTTAGCGCCTTCTTTCCACCCGCGAACCGACTTGACAAGGCATGCTATGGTGCATGCATCAAGATTCGCCTATCGTTCGCCTATTTGTTCCCTTATCGTTCGCTTTATATACGGTTTTTGGTATGGGACCGCAACAGGGCAAGAAGCGGTGATCGACTTCAAATCCGGACGACAAACGGCTTCTATTTTCGCCGGACGTTCGCTTTTTTGGCACCGGCCGTGGGGAAACTCCGACTGCGCCGCCAGCCTACCGCGGGCGGGGTGCCGAGCTGCGCCTCAGCCGCAGACGTGGTCGTGTTGAGGCCGGTGCCTCGTTGCCCGCGAATCAACCGACGTGTGACGCCGGCCTGAAGGCCGGCTCTTCCACGGATCCGGCTTTCGCGGACAGTTCCCATTTCGCTCGGAATGACAACCTTCATCGACAGAGCCAAAGGGGCTGGACAAGTCGGCTGTCAGCCGTCAGTCTGTGGAATAGCATGAGATGCGTTGAGGGAATAGGGATCCTTCGACTGCGGGTTAGCGCTCACTTTGTGAGCGGCACTCCTCGCTCAGGATGACAAGCGTTCGGTGTTCGTGGCAGACATCGTTCCGTGGCAGACATGGCGCGATCCATACCGCGCTCGGGATGACATCGTTCAGTGTCAGGTGAGGCGAAAAAAGCCGCGGATGCAGTTCCGTGGAGATAAATGGTATTGCTTGAGGCGGCGGGAAGTGCATAGGTCCTTCGTTCCGCTCGCTAGGCTTCGCTTCACTCAGGATGACAATTGATTGCTGTGTCGAAGGAAACGTCTCGAGGACCAGGCCCAGTTCGGGATGACAAGCTTGTTCGTGGCAAACATGGCGGCGGTCGCGCTGCTCAGGATGACAAGCGTTCGGGCGTTTGCTTAACGAGTTGCGCGTCGTTGGCTGCGATTGGTTTGTGAGAGGCAAAAAAGCGCGGCCGGAAGGCCGCGCCTTAGTTTCTACCAATGGTCTGCGAGTGCTGTGCAAGCTACTTATTCTTGAACTTCTTCATGGCCGCTTTGGCCGCTGCGCTCGGCTTGAGCGCCAGAAAGTGCGCGCTCGCAGCCGCTGGAGTAACTCCGCTTTGCTGTAGCTGGAACGAACCCACACCGACTTGGCTGTTGTCTGTTTCGAGTATCAGGGTTGTTGCGCCGCTATTGGCCGTGTAGTAGTTGAAGTTGAACAGGCTGGAGTTGGTGACGCTGCCATGACCGGCAATGGTGCTATCTGGAGTCAGCGTGCCAGTGAAACTCACTCCGCGAGATGAGCCGCCGATACCCGCCACATCATTGATGTCGGCTGAGCCTGTGTATGCGTTGCTGCTGTTGACATTGAATTGGGCTATGGCGTCTTCCTCGCCGCTACTGTTGAATGCCGAAAGATTCAATCCATAACCTTGCGACGTTCCGATGGTGGCCGTGGAACCCTGCGCCAGCATGGTGCCGGTAGTAATACCGACGCTGTCGTTCTCCAAGAATAGAATTCCTCCGGTCGTAGGATAAGCGGCGAACTGGAGACTCTGAGGCAGGGCGCCACCGTTAACAAAGCCGTTCAGCGTCAGTTCGGTTCGTCCACCATTAAAAGCACCGAAGGAACCGGTGATCGAAACGCTACTCAGGTTGCCGACGTTGTTAATCTCCTCCAGGCCATTGCTAAACACGCTCGTTCCGTCGGAAGTAACGAAACCTCCCATCGCAACAGGGGAACTAGGATTACCCGCTTCTGCGGTATAGGCATATACACCGGAGGGAATCGATGATTGGGAGGAAAACGCATCTCCCGCGGTCAACGCGATCGAATCGGTTTCGATGAACTTCAAATGCGATGAACTGATCGGATACACATCGAATGTTAGGGTGCCGGAAGACGTGACAAAGGTAGCGGTCGTCACCGGCGACTGAACGAGCATACCGCTTCCGCTTCCAAGCGTCAGACCGGTTGTTCCACCGGGAACATTGGTACCATTGGAGTTCAGATCGAAGACTCCGGTGGCAGCGCCGACGGAATCAAGTGTGAAAAAGCCAGCGGTTGCGATCGGGTTAAAGTTGGTGAAGTCGAATCCTGTGGTACTGATTCCGTACGAACCCACGAATGAAGCTTGGTTGAGTCCGGAGGTCTGCAGGTCAATCGTTCCGCTTCCTGACCCGTTGCTATCGAAGCGGGTCATGAGCCCGTGGCTGCTGGTCATTAGAACAAAATCGAGTCCCATGGGCACGCCGTTGGTTCCACTGATCGAAAGTGTGATCGTGCCTGTGGCTCGTCCGTCCGTGGCTACGCTATAGCTGCCGGTGGTGCTGACGGCGGGAAAGAGACTGTTGTTGGATCCAATTACAGTGGCAATCCCGGGATCATTCACGTCGACCGTGCCACTGGTGAAATGGCCCTTTCCGTCGGCCACGAGCTGACCTACGACGGCAAATGGAAATGCGCCGCTCGGACTTGAAACGTCAGTGCCAAAAAACGAGAAAACATACGTGCCACTCAGGCTGCTGTTGCTAAAACCCTGCTGGTTGGGGGGTGGGCCGCTGTTGCTCGAGCCGCAAGCCGCCATCAAGACCAATGCGGATATCGCTGCCAGCGCGAGAGACGCACGCTGCACACACTTCATGGAGACAATGGGATTCATGAGAGACTCCTGCCGGGTATTCTTCCCCGAGATGATTTTGACGGGTATGCTCCCTCTAGGATGCACTAAAACCCGACTGGTCGTAAAAAGTTTCGTGTAAAGAATAGTAATACAGGCTGCAGGATTCAGGTGTTGGGTGTTAGGTAGGTTTTAGGTCTCAGCTGCAAGCTCCGAGGTCTCGGGAGGAGCAAAAGCAGATTCCTCGCACGTCCTCGCCTCGCGAACTCGGCTCCGGATGGCTCGGAATGACAACTGGCGAGGCTTTACGGCGCGCTTAAAGGCGGCCCCTTCAAAGCTATAACCTCCCTGCTACAGGTCTCAGCTACAAGTTCCAGGCTCCAAGCGACAGGCTCCAAGCTACAAGCAACAGGCTACAGGCTCTCAGTTTTTAGCTCTTAGCTCTTAGCTCAATAATGTGGCAAGCTGGATCAATGGCAAAGGCCTACAGAATCGACGTGCTGACAAAAAAGATGTTTCAAGAGGAAATCCAGAAGCGATGGAAGGCGCTGAAGCCTGAGCGCGTGCCGTGCCCATCCCCTGGTTGCGCGTGTACTTATGAAATGTTCGGCTGCCGACCCGCGAATCTGGCCGACCACGTGGCGATTCTCCGAGACCGGGTCGAGCGAGAACACCCCGGTCATACCAGCGAGGTGCTGGGAGTGAACGAGTTTCGCAAAAGGCCGCGGTGAACAGCAGGGACGGAAGGGTTGCGTGCTGCTTGGGGTGGCATGTCATTCCGGTTAACATTCCGGTTAACATTCCGATTAAGATTCGCAATCTAGCATTCGCGATTAAGGTTGGCGCGACATACCGATTACGCGCAAGACCCGCGCAAAAGGCAGGCGAGTTAGCTTGACAGGGCTCGCTCGATTGCGGGGGCGGGAGGGCGTTTGCGCTTTTCCCAGGCCCAGAAGCCGACGCGATAGAGCAGCAGGATTGCCAGCACGAAAGCGTAGCGCTCGGGCTTGCGGATATCGGCCTTGACCAGCCACCAGTAGTGAATCACACCAAGAATCGCGGTCAGATAAATCAGGCGGTGGAGGCGCTGCCAGTTGCGGCCGCCGAGACGGCGGATCCATCCTTTAGTTGAGGTGAGGGCGAGAGGGATGAGAAGGACGAAGGCGGAGAAGCCGACGGTAATGAAGGGACGCTTGGCGATGTCTTTGAGCATCTCGTGCCAGTCAAAAAATTTGTCGAGCCAGATGTAGGTAAGGAAGTGGAGGGTCGCGTAGAAGAAGGCGAAGAGGCCAATCATGCGGCGGGCACCGATGAGCCAATATTGGCGGGTGAGGCGGCGGAGCGGCGTGATGGAGAGCGTGGTGAGGATGAGGATGAGGGTCCAGTCGCCGGTGGAGTGGGTGATGACTTCGATGGGATTGGCGCCGAGGCCGTCGTGGAGGGCTTTCCAGGCGAGGCGGGCGAGCGGGATGAGGGCGGCGAGGAAGAGGGCGAGTTTGAGGAGGCGAAGACGGTTCATGACATTAAGGTCAGAGGTTAGAGGTCAGAAGTAAAAAACTAAAGCAGATTCCTCGTTGCTCCTCGGCGCTCAGAGCGCGCCTTCGGAGAGCCCGGAATGACAACGAGGGAGCATTCGATTTTCAACTTCTGAGATCTGCCCCCCGTTTGCGGCACTCGAGGGAATAGGGGTCCTTCGACTCCGTGGATCATCTGCGTACGCAGATGATCTACTTCGCTCAGGATGACATCTTCCGGCCCTTCCACTCACCTATGTCCTTTCTTACCTTTTGGCCTTCTCAAAAATTCTTTCTCAAATCCATCCCTGAGTACAGGCTGGCGACCTGGTCGTATCCGTTGAAGAGCAGCGTGGGGCGCTTGAAGAACTCGCCGAGACGGCGTTCTTTGGCCTGACTCCAACGGGGGTGATCGACGTTCGGGTTGACGTTGGCGTAGAAGCCGTATTCGTTGGGCGCGGAGAGCTGCCAGCTGTTCCAGGGCTGCTTTTCGACGAAGCTGATGCGGACGATCGATTTGGCGCTCTTGAAGCCATATTTCCAGGGGATCACCATGCGGAGGGGCGCGCCATCCTGATTGGGCAGCGTTTCGCCGTACATGCCGAAGCAGAGGAGGGCGAGCGGGTGCATGGCCTCGTCCATGCGGAGGCCTTCGACGTAGGGCCATCGGAGGACGTCGATGCGCTGGCCGGGCATCTGCTTGGGATCGTAGAGGGTGGTGAACTGGACGAATTTGGCGCTGGGCAAGGGGTCGGCGCGCTTGATGAGTTCGCTGAAAGAGAAGCCGATCCAGGGGACGACGATGGACCACCCTTCGACACATCGATGACGGTAAATGCGCTCTTCGGGGGCAGCGAACTTGAGGATGGAGTCGACGTCGAGGACTTGTTTCTTTTTGACCTGGCCGTCGATGGTGACGGTCCAGGGGCGGGTTTTGAAATTTTTGGCGAGCGAGGCAGGCTCGTACTTGTCGGTGGAGAACTCGTAAAAGTTGTTGTAGTTGGTGACGTCTTTGTAAGGAGTCTGCTTTTCGGTGGTGCTGAAGGGACTTTTCTGCAGGTTGTCGATTTTGTCGTTGGCTTCGGCGGTGAGCGGGGGCGCGGCGAGATCGCGGAAGGCGAGGCCGGCGGCGGCGGTGGCGAGAGCAGCTCCGGTGAGGAACTGACGGCGGTTGAGATAGAGCTCTTTCGGCGTGATTTCAGAGGACGGGATGTCGGACGGTTTCTTGATTAGCAATGCGTTCGCACCCTATCAATGTGCGTGGCCGGCAAACTTGGATTGCTCGCCCCCACACACTTAAATTATAGGACGCGGGAAGTGAGGGAAAGTTTCAGGGCGGGCGGTCAGTCAGTCTGGTTGAATTCCCTACGGCGGCCGGGATGCGGTTGAGGGGATAGGGATCCTTCGACTCCGCGCAATGTTCGCGTCGCGAACGTTGCGCTTCGCTCAGGATGACAGGGGTTTCGCGGATCGCTATTCGCGGTTCTGGAGAAACTGCCTTCGTCCTACGCTGATCGCTGTTCGCGAGAACACTCGCTGGCTCGCCATTCCGAGGCGCGGATCTCTCTTTAGTAGTTGGCGGAGGCGGGCTTGGAGTGGGGCTTGGAGTTGAGGACCTCGCGGACTTTCTTGGCGAGATTTTGCAGGGTGAAGGGTTTTTGCAGGAAGGCGGTGCCGGGGCCGAGGGCTCCCTGGGTGACGACGGCATCCTCGGTGTAACCGGAAAGATAGAGGACTTTAAGGCCGGGGCGGAGAGCGAGGAGTTTCTTGGCGAGTTCGCGGCCGCCGATGCCGGGCATCATGACGTCGGTGACAAGGATGTCGATGGGGTCTTTGGATTCGGAGGCGAGGCGAAGACCGCTCTCTCCGTTTTCGGCTTCGAGGACGTTGTAGCCGCGAGAGCTGAGAGTGACCTTGACCAGTTCGCGGACGGAGTCTTCGTCTTCGACCAGCAATACGGTTTCGCAGCCACCCTTTTCAGTTTCGGTCATGGTTGTGGGCCCAATTTCTTCGGGAGTGTCCTCTACACGCGGGAGATAGACGTAGAAGGTGGTACCGGAACCTACCTGGCTTTCGGCAAAGACGTATCCGTTGGTTTGTTTGACGATGCCGTAGACGGTGGAGAGACCGAGGCCGGTGCCCTTGCCTTTTTCCTTGGTGGTGAAAAACGGTTCGAAGATGCGCGAGAGGGTTTCGCGGTCCATGCCGTGGCCGGTGTCGGCGACCGAGATGACGGAATAACGGCCGGGCTGGATGTAGCGGTGCTCGGCCATGTTGGGACGGACGACAACGTTGGAACTTTGAATGGTGATCTTGCCGCCGTCGGGCATGGAGTCTTTGGCGTTGACGACGAGGTTCATGATGACCTGCTCGAGCTGGCCGGCATCGGCGCGGGTGTGACCGGATTCGGAAGAGAGGCGGGTGACGAGTTCGATGTTTTCGCCGATGAGAGGGCGCAGGAGACGTTCCATATCGGCGATGGCGGAATTGACGTCGACGACTTTGAGTTCGAGCAATTGCTTGCGACTGAAGGCGAGCAATTGGCGGGTGAGGGTGGCGGCACGATCGGCGGCCTGCTGGATGGACTCAACCTTCTGGTGCATGTCGGAGCCTTTGTCGAGCTGCTCGAGCAAGACCTCGGTGTATCCGTTGATGACCATGAGCAGGTTGTTGAAGTCATGGGCAACGCCGCCGGCGAGACGGCCAACGGCCTCCATTTTTTGCACCTGGCGGAATTGTTCTTCGAGAAGGCGGCGCTCGGTAATGTCTTCGGCGATGAGTTCGAGGACCTCTTCCTGTTCTTCGGCGAGGGTAGCGGCGCGACCGCTGAGGCGAACGGTGATGGGATGGCCGTCTTTGTGCTTCCACTGGACTTCGACGCCGTTGAGGCTGCCGGCGCGGCGATAGTCGTCGGTGAGGCGATCGATTTCCTGGGGATTGAGAAAGACCTCGCGGCGGACATCGAGGGCAAGCACCTCTTCGACGGAGCCGTAGCCGAGCATGCTGATGAGGGCGGGATTGACGTCGAGAAAACGTCCGCTGAGGGTGCAACGATAGATGCCGAAGACCGCGCTCAGGATAAGAGAACGGTAGCGGGCTTCGGAACGGCGGAGGGCTTCCTCGTAACGCTTGTGCTCGATGGCGACGGCGAGTTGCTGGGAGACGAACTTGAGAATCTCCTTGTCGCGCTCGCCGAAGCGAACTTTTTCGTTATAGCTCTGGACGACGAGCGCGCCGATGCTGGCGGTGCCGCTTTTGAGAGGAACTCCGAGCCAGTCGAGGGAGGGAGCGCCGATCAGCTCGACTTCGCCGTGGAGGATGAGATCGTCGAAGACGGCGGGGGTGGCGAGGAGTGGCTCACCGGTGCGGAGGACGTGTTCGGTCAAACCGCGGCCGAGGCGCTTAGGGAGGGGCGTTTCATCCTGCTCGTCGACGAAATAGGGAAAGCTGAGGAGCTGAGATTGGGGATCGTAGAGGGCGATGTAGAAGTTGCGGGCGTACATCAGCTGGCCAACGATATTGTGAATGGCGGCGTAAAACTGCTGCAGATCTTCGGCGGACTGACTGCGCGCAGCGATGGCATAGAGCGCGGCATTCAATTCTTCGGTCCGCTTCTGGTCGGTGATATCGCGATAGGAGGCGTAGGCGCCGATGATCTTGCCATCGCGAATGACGGGAGAAGTGGACATGAGGACTTCGACGAGGGAGCCATCTTTTCTCTGGCGGCGGGTTTCGAGCGTCAGTTTTTTCCCGCCCTTGACGCTTTGGGCGATCCAGGCGGTTTCGGCGTAGCGGTCGGGAGGCACGACGAGCTTGTCGATGGGTTTGCCGAAGACCTCGCGGGCGCTATAGCCGAAGATGCGGGTAAATTCGGCATTGATGCGGAGGATGCGGTATTCGTCGTCGACCACGCTGATGGCTTCAGCGGCATTCTCGATGATCTGCTCGAAGTAGGCTTGATCGAGAATGAGTTGGGGGTCGGAAGTTCCCTGCGCCGGATCGGTACCAGCGGGCAGATAGGCGCTGCGGATTTGTGCGGGAGAGAGGCTGCTGGGGCCCGCATGCTCGGGCGGTAGCGCTTGCCGCAGACCGGATGAATCTTCCGCCGGGGCGTCTTTCTGGCCCATACAGTCCTTTCCCAGCGCGTGCTGAGGTTAGACTTTGATGGTACGCGAGGTGCTTTGCCTTCAGGTAGTTACGGGGGTAATTGCACAAACGGGGGAGGCGGGAAATAGGGACGGGAAGGCGAAATTCGTTTCGAAATGTGATGCGTTGGTATGGCGGGCGGTGTGGGCGAGAATGGCCCTACGACGCCGGTTCGAGGTTGGCGTACTTTGATTTTTTCCTGGCAAAGCGGATAAAGCCAATCGTGTCATAGAAACCGTGACAGAGGACCACGGTCCAGAGGTTGGAGCCGGCGAGGACGAAGAGCAGGCCGAACAGGATGGAAAGTTGAGTGATGATAATGACGGCTCGGGTTCCCTGATAGAAGTGAAGCCCTGCGGCGAAGGCGGCCGCGGCGAAAATGGCAATGGCGGCTGCGACGGGCACGGGCAGCCGAGGCGCAAGCCAAGCACGGACGGATTGCAGGATCAAGCCGCGGAGAATGAGTTCCTCGAGGAATCCGCCGAGGATCCAGGCGACGACAATCCCGAGAACGAGTTTCGCTTTTGATTGTTGCAGGGCGCGGAAGGCGTTGAGGGTTGGCGGGGTGGGGACGAGGCGGGTGGCGATCTTGTCGGCGAGCGGGCTGTAAGCGAGCATCAGCAGCAGCCAGGCGAGCGCCCAGAGGATGCTAGAGAGCCAGGATGCGGGTGGGGTGAGGCCGAGGGCGTGGGCGGAGAGCTGGGATGTCACGGCTTTTTTGTGGAGAGATATTTTGGCATGGCAGCGGTCTGGACCTCAGGGGCTAAAGCCCCAGCTAACCTAACGCGGCTAACGCGGCCCTAAAGGGCCGCTCTTCTACGGTGGTGCGAACGGTGTCGAGTATATGGCCGTCCTTCCACGGTGGTGCGAACAGCTTGCGAGTTGGTTCTTGCGCCGGCGCGCAAGGTTGTGAGTTGGTCAAGATTCGGGGGATCTTCTTTCGCCCCTCCGGGGCTTGCCTTCGGCCCGACTTACGACCCCACGGCTTGCAACGTGGGCCCCGCGTTTCGCCGCTCCGCGGCTTGATCTTACTTGCTTCGTTGATGGAGTACTAACACCCAGAACGCCAAAACCGGACGTTATGGCGTCGCCTAAAGAGCCGCTCTTCCACGGCGGCACAGACTGCCCTGATTCTCTTCGAATTTCCCGCGGCGGCTAAAAGCCGCGAGGTACCGCCGCCTTTTGAACGCAACGCTAAGGCGCTGCCACGCAAAGTCTGCGGAACGGTGTGCGCGCTAGGAGGCCATGGCCAGCGACTCGCAAAGCTGGCGCATGGTTTCGCGCTGCTGGGCGGTGACGACCAGGAATTCGAAGCCGCAGCGCAGTCCGTCGCTGTAGCGCACGATGGCGCGCAGCTTCATAACCATCGGCGCAATCGGGATGGGAAACTCGACCGATACCACCTCTCCGGAGTTCAGTAGGCCGGTAACGGTTGCGCCCACGCCATCCTCTCCGACTTCGTTGGTTCGGCCCCACAGGAGGATTGTCTCGCCTTCGCGAAACACGGCTATGTCGAGCCGCACGTCGTAGCGGTAGCGTTCGAAACGACGTTTGCGGAAGTGTTCGGGCACGGTTTGCGGGCTTTCGTTCATGGATGCAAATCCAGCTTTGGAGACAACTGATGATTGTGCTTGAGGTTAGGACGGTGCTCAATGACCTTGATGGTGGGCGTACCGAGGATGTCACTGAGGATGATGTTCTCAGGCTAGCCGGCAAAGAACCCTCGCCGGGCCATTGGAGCCAAAAGCGGGCTCGATGATGCGTTGCTCCGAACCCACGGCTTGCCGGGGGCCCCGCGTTTCGCCGCTCCGCGGCTTTTACGCGTTGCGCCATCGTTTAACCCCGGCACAGGAGGACGTGGCGAAAGGAGCGGGCACCAGTGTCTTAGCTATTCCGTAAAGCTATGTAAGCGCGCGTGACAAGGGCGGACGACGCCGATATCATCGATAGAACGGTGGGGCAAACTCGAATTGACGTTAATTTCGAGTTGGCCGCCGATGGTGCTTCTAACTCCCAGATTTCAATAATTTGTCTTTTATGAGTTATCGCTCGAACGCTGCGGAAGCCTGGTATCGCGAACCCGGTCCCGAACTGGGCGAGTCGGACCTCCCGCTCGACCTGCTTCCGCCTGAGGAATTGAACCGTCCGCTTTGGCGTTCGCTGATCGGCAATTTTCGCGACACGGTGGCGCCGGAAAAGCTGCCTCCGCTACAGCTGACGTCGAGGCCGGTGGATGTGGGGATGCCGCTGGGCGACCGGCTGCGGATGCCGTGGTTTCGGACGATCTTCACTAATATTGGCGACTACATTTCGCCAGAAGTCTTACCGCCGCTGGAATTGGAATCGCGGCCGGTGGAAGTGGGTGAGTTGATCACTGACCAGCTCAGCCATTTCTGGTGGGGATCGTTGTTGCGCAATCTGGCGGATCGCGTGGCTCCGGAATCGCAGCCGGCGCTGCATCTGACGGCGAAGCCGATTGAAGACATCATTCCGAAATCGTGGATCTTGCTGCCGATGTGGTCGGAAGTGATCGACGGGCCGAAGATTTTTTATCCCGATAAGCCGAAGGCGCCGGAGGCCCCGCGGACGGTGGTGGTGAAACCGGCATCGATTGAAGCGGAAGAACGGGAGTTGGCGAAGGTCGATGTGCGGGCTGCGGATTTGATGCGGGATATTCGGCGGTCGAAGATTCGGCAGCGCATCTGGATTGGGCTGGCGGCGGCACAGGTGGCGTATATGATCGTGGCGGCGGTGTGGCCGGGGATTTTCTAGTCGACAACTCAGGCGATTGCCTTGGAGTTTTGGTTAGCGCACCGCTTCCGGAACTTTTCTTTCGCCCCGCCGGGGCTTTTACCCACGGTTTTACCCACGGCTTGCACCGTGGGCTCCGTTCTTTCGCCGGTTCCCGGCTCGCTGACTGAAGCTCTCTGACCTCAGCGGCGAAATCCACTCGATCAAATTGGACCTTTTAACGCAGCGCTAAAGCGCAGCGCCACCCAAAAACAGAACCGTTCTTCGCTGTTCGCCTCTAGCAATTCGCTGGAGTGCTTCAGAGAAACAGATCCCTCATAACTCTTTCTCGGAATGACAAGAGTAAGAAGCATAGCTGACCGAGAGAGTCGGGCAAAGCAGATTCCTCGCGCGTTCTCGCCGCTTGCGCGACTACGAACGGCTAGGAATGACAACTCCTGGAAAGAAGGGACGCGCGAGGAACTCGTCGGTCTGGGCGGTAACTCAATTTGCGAGAAGCTTGGAACCACAGGGTAGGCAGAGGCCCACAGGGTTATTGGCGGAGGCCGATCCAGCCTTCGGAGATGACCATGGAGTTGCCGGGATTGCGCGAGTCGTATTTGACGGACGTGGGCAGTCCGAGGCGGCAGGAGTGGAGATTGATCCACTGGCGGAGATAGGTGACATCCTGCGAAGCCTCATAGGAAACGCCCGCCACATCATACTGGTAGATCAGCATGGTTTGGGCGTGCAGATCATCGGTGCCGAGTTCCTGCACATCGATGACGGTGCCGTCGGTGATGCGGCCGACGGTGTTGAGCCAGGTGCGGCGCTCGCGCTCGAGGTCGTCGGCGCTTTTGGGTTTCCGGCGCAGCAGGGCGTAGCCGCCGAAAGCCAGACCAATACCGCACACGATCAACGTATAAAGACGAAGAGAAATCATTGGCAGATGAACCTGGACCTGTTGGGATCGTTTTAAGAATAAGCCGAAATTTTGCCGAAGCCAATGGTACGAAGGTGCGCGACCGGGACGTGATCAACGTTACCTGTTGAAATTTTTCCGCAGCGAGGATCTTCGCGAAATTTTCGACAGAATTTGACAGGAAAGTGACAGCCTGGTGACAAACCACGCAAGGCGCTGTTTTATGTTCGACCCCGGTCAACCAGAGCATCTCGGTTCCGCGAACTCAAGGCGCTTTGCCGGGTGAAGGTCGTGGGGGACTACACGGGTCTGACGCCGCGGAAACGCGCATTGAGGTCGTGAAACAAGACAGGGGCCAGTCCCACACCTGGCTCCTGAATTGTTTGAAAACCAGTGGTTAGTGGTTGGTGATTGATCATTCGCGCTAACGGTGATGAAGGAAACGGAAAAAGCCGTCCCTCAGGGCCTAAAGCCCGCGCTGATTTTTATTGCAAATGACGCGGCCCTAAAGTGCCGCTCTTCCACGGTGGCGCAGGCAAGCCATGCGAACTTTTCATCGAATTAAAACAGGCTTATGAGGTTGCGCCTCATTACCCGTACTAACCACTAACCACTGCCTTAGCTTCTCCGGCGGTAGTAGATGTTGAATTCGAAGCCGGGATTGGGCGGGAAGATTTCGGCGACCTTGCGCAGGCGCTCGGCGAGCGGAGCGGGAGCGAGGAGCGGATAGTCGCGTTCGCGCAGATCGTGGTAATCGACATCGAGATAAATCCCCAGCAGATAAATGGAGATGGCGTCGGCAAAACTGGCGGAGAGGAATTCGTTTTTGTACTTCTCGGCATCGGGACCGTTGGCGGTGGCGAGTTTGCGGGCTTCCCAAGCATCGAGCGAGGTTTCGCCGCGGACGCCGGATTCGACCTGCTGCCAGGCAAGATCGGCGAAGGCGGAAGAGACTCCGGCGCGCTCGACGAGCGCGTGGCCGACGTTAATGAAGAACTCGAAGGCGACGGAAAATTTGTCATCCATGAGGCGGGTGGAGATGAAGACACATTGGGCGTCGCCGATATTGAGATTGCGATGGCAGACAGCGTTGTCGCTGAGAGCGACGTCGTAGCGCTCGGCGATGAGGGTATCGTCGCCCTGATTGACGGTGAGGGGGACGAAGTAATAAGCCTTGCGGGAAAGAGCGGCGGCGATGGCGCGCGGAACAGCGGCGACCATGCGCTCGAGATCGTTTTCAGAGATGGTGATCTCGCCGGCGCGGGCATAGCAGATGCCGTTGGGGGCCTGCGCGACGGGGCTCGATTGGACGATCTCCCCGGGGCTACGGGTGATCGTCGAAGCGGTCTGCGACATGAGGTTATTGTAGCGTATGGGGCTTGTGGGTAATCGCTAATCGCTGCTCGCTAATGGCTGTTCGCTACATCGTTCTGCGTCCTTCGTCCTTCGTCCCTCGGAACCTCGCTGATCGCTGTTTGCGAAAACCGTTCTGCTGCCTCGTCCTCGCTAGTCGCTTTTCGCAACTGCCACCCGCGCGAATCTGAGGAGGAGGAACGGAGCGGCGGCTCGGATTGGTGTACCTTGGAAACATGGCGGGAAGCGAAACAGGTCGTCCGCGATGGATTGGGATTCCGGTGCGAGCGCTGCTAGTGACATTTCTGTTCACGCTGCTCTCGTTTGCGGTGGCGCTGCTGCTGAGCATTCTGGGGACGGTGGTGTATTCGCAGGTGGAGCACGTGGCGCCGAATCTGCCGTTCGCCTACCGGCATATTGCGTTTCCGTTTGCCATAGTGGTGGGAGCGGTTGTGCTGGTGGTGATGCTGGTGATCGAGATCCGGAATTACCGGCAGAGAAGGGCGCTGGACGCGATCGAGAGGGCAGCAGCGAGCCGATAAGCGAAATTACCGATGAAACAATTGCAGATTGCAGAAGTCAGATTGCAGAAGTTAAATCCTATGGGGCGAATGCATTTCAAATCTGCAATCTGAAATCTGCGATTGGAATGACGTGATGAAGAAGCCTCGTGTTGCCATTCCGATTCCGCATTCTGGGGACCGTGAATACGCCGAGCGAGCGCTGCCGCAGTATGAAAATGCCGTGCGGCAGGCGGGCGGAGAGCCGGTGCGCATCGATTTCGATCAATCTCCAGAAGTAATAAAGAAGACGGTGGAGGGTTGCGATGCGGTGCTGCTGCCGGGGAGCCGGGCGGATGTGGATCCGGCGAAGTATGGGGCGGCGCGGCATGAGAAGACAGCGGCGGCGGATGCGAAGCGCGATGACCTAGATGGCTTGCTGATTGACGAGGCGTATCGCGGGCGCAAGCCGTTGCTGGGAATCTGTTATGGGCTGCAGTCGCTGAATGTGCATCGGGCGGGGCCACTGGTACAGCATATTGAATCCGCGATCAACCATCCGGCAGGGCGCACGGTTTCGGATGCACATGCCGTGGTTGTCGAACCGCGATCGCGTCTAGCCGGAATTATTGGCGTTCGTGATGGAGAGTCGATCCGGGTGAATTCATCGCATCACCAGTCTGCGAAGCGGGCGGGAGACGGACTGCGAGTGGTGGCGCATTCGCCGGAGGATGGAGTGATCGAGGCGCTCGAGGGGACGGAGCCGGATCATTTTGTGCTGGCGGTGCAGTGGCATCCGGAGCGGTCGGTGAATGATGGGCCGGAGCTGGCGGAATCGGCGAAGAAGATTTTTGCCGCGTTTGTGGAGGCGGCACGGAAGTCGAGTGGCTAGTTGCTGGTTGTTAGTGAGCGCCGACTAGACTCTCCGGGTACCGATGGCTGAGAGATAGTTATCCAGTTCGGCTTCAGTTTCCTCTTGTAACTCCTTTTTTGAAGATCCTTCTCGTTGCAGCAGGACTGTGACGTGCGCGATGGCGGCGTTGTCGGTGCCGGTGCCCTCCGGGGTCTTGGCTTTGAGACCAATGCAATCGACGGCGATGCCGCAGAGTTCGGCGACGCGCTTACAGATGGCGGCGCGATGCGGGCCGATCTTTGGTGCCGCGAGGATCAGCGTGGAATCGAGGTTGACGAGCGCATAACCGGCGTCGGCGACGCGCTTGAGTGCTTCGCGGAGAAAGACGGCGGAATCGGCGCCCTTCCATTGCGGGTCGGAGGGCGGAAAGAGCGTGCCGATGTCGGGGGCGGCGATGGCTCCAAGGAGGGCGTCGGTGATGGCGTGGAGGAGAACGTCTCCGTCGGAGTGGCCGCCGAGGCCTTTGTTGTGGTCGAGCCTGACTCCGCCGATGATGAGCGGAATGCCGCGCTTGAATTCGTGCGAGTCGTAACCTTGGCCGATGCGGAGTTGAGGCGTCATAGTTGGCTGGTAAAAAATCAACACCAAGTTCTACCGCAGAGACGCAGAGGACGCCGAGGAAATTCTTTCTTTCCCCCCGTTTCGCGCCCCCGGCGTCTCGGCGGTGAAAGGGCCTCTAGCTATTCTTCAGATAAAACTCGGCCAGTTCCATGTCGGCTGGCGTGGTGATCTTGATATTTTTTGCCGAGCCCATGACGACGGCGACGGGCAGCCCGGCGCGCTCGATGATGGAAGCTTCATCGGTGCCGATGAAGCCGTCGGCGGTAGCATCGTCGAAAGCCTTCTTCAGAATGTCGTAGCGGAAACCTTGCGGGGTTTGCGCCATGACGATCGAGGCGCGCGGAATGGTGGCCTTGATGATGGCGCCCTCGGCGGTACGCTCAACCTGCTTGACGGTATCGACGGCAGGCCATCCGGCGATGGCGGCATGATTTTTCTGCGCGGCCTCAATGACGCCGGCGATGATTTCGGGCGTGACGAGGGGGCGGACGGCGTCGTGGACAAGGACGAGGTCGTCGGGCTGCGGGCTTTGGGGATCGGCGGCGAGGGTGGTGAGCGCGTTCGCGACGGAGTTCTGACGGTGCTCTCCGCCTTCGACGAGGCGGATTCGCTTGCTCGGGAGCTCGGGATATTCTTTTTCGAGCTGTGATTGGAAGCCCGGAATTTCGTCTTTGCGCAGGGCGACGATGATTTCGGAGACGGCGGGGACAGCGGCGAATTTTTGCAGAGTCCGGACGAGGATGGGGACGCCGGCGAGATCCTGGAATTGCTTACTGGGAGAGTCTTTTTTCGCGGCGTCCTTTGGTCCCTTAGCGGGAGGAGCCATGCGCGTGCCGAGTCCCGCGGCGGGAATGATGACAAAAACCTTCATACGGGGCGATTAGTATAGCGCAGGAGGGCAGCGGCGGGCCGTGAGCCAGGAGCCACGAGTTGCGAGTTGCGAGAAATCAAAGACGTGAACCCGCAGTACACGGACCCAGGACGGAACTGGAACTCTGACCTCAGGGGCTAAAGCCCCGATTATCTTGTCGACAGTTACGCGGCCCTAAAGGGCCGCTCTTCCACGGCGGCGCGCGCATTGCCAGTAGTGCGAGCGTTGCTGCCTTGCGGAGAGAAGTGGGTTGCATCCCAGGTTAGCGTCCAAAGGCGGGACGCGAACCTGGGGGCACGTGCCTCGCGCGTCCTCACCTCGCGAGCTCGGCTCCGGACGGAATGACAAGTGGCGGGCCTTTACGGCGCGGCTAAAGCCGCGCCCCTTCAAATCGGAACACGGATTCACTCCCTCAGAGGCTAAAGCCCCGATTATCTTGTCGACAGTTACGCGGCCCTAAAGGGCCGCTCTTCCACGGCGGCGGTGCATTGCCAGTAGTGCGAGCGTTGCTGCCTTGCGGAGAGAAGTGGGTTGCATCCCAGGTTAGCGTCCAAAGGCGGGACGAACCTGGGGCATGCCGATTTCTGACCGGCGATTAGTTTGGCACTGAATAGAACCAGCACCAAATCAACCGTGCGGGCGATCTAGTGGGCAATCAATCGACCGCGCGGTCGATGGGCAGTGGCGCGGTCTTCTTGTTGAGTGCGCTGTTCAGCGGGTCGGAGACGGTTCCGTTCGCCGTCGGCGCTTGCACGGCGGGCACGGGAACGGGCGTTGAGACTTTGCTGTCGTGGCGGGCGGAGGCGCGCTCATCCCACTTGCCGAAGATCATCTTGCCGGCGGTGGTCTGGAGGACCGAGGTAACGGAAATGTCGATGGTCTTGCCGATCATTTTGCGTGCGTTGTCGACGACGACCATGGTCCCGTCATCGAGATAGGCGACGCCCTGGTTGTATTCCTTGCCTTCTTTCAAGATGAAGACGCGCATGATCTCGCCGGGCAGCACGATGGGCTTGAGCGAGTTGGCGAGTTCGTTGATGTTGAGGACGGCGACTCCCTGAAGCTGCGCGACTTTGTTGAGATTGAAATCGTTGGTGATGATTTTGCCTTCGTAGAGCTTGGCCAGCTCAATGAGCTTCATGTCGACTTCGCGGACAGTGGGGAAATCGTCTTCGACGATCTGAATGGTGAGGAGACTTGCTTTCTGCAGCCGCTGGAGGATGTCGAGGCCGCGGCGTCCGCGATTGCGCTTGAGCGAATCGGCGGAATCGGCGACGAGCTGGAGTTCGCGCAGGACGAATTGCGGGATGACGATGATGCCGTCAAGAAAGCCGGTTTCGGCGATGTCGGCGATGCGGCCGTCGATGATGACGCTGGTATCCAGAATCTTGTAGCTCTTCTTGCCGGTCTTCTCTCCGCCGAAGATGCCCCCGAGAGCGGCCAGGTTGAGCAGGTCGCCTTTGTTGGCGCCGACCAGCAATCCGACATAAGCCATGATAAGCATGACCATGATTTGCAGGAAGCTCTGGGTGGGGCTGGCGGGGATGCTGTTGCGAATGACAATGGCGAAAAGATAAGCGCCGATAATGCCGAGCACGCTGCCAATGGCGGCGCCGATGAGCCGCTTGAGGCTCATGACGCGCAGGCGCCACTCGAAGATGATGATGCCGCAACCTATGAGCAGGCCGAGAGCCGCATCAAGGTTGGAGGGCAAACCAAAGGGACGAATCCGGTAGCAGACAGCGCCTACGAAAAGGACAAAAAAGAGGCGTATGAAGACGACATCCACAGCATGACCTCCCTCGGGGAAGAAGCTACCTTCTTGCGAGACCTCGACCCCGCGCCAGTCGCCCGGACAGTATGAGATGAAATCCTGCGCCAGCGATCTATTGCGGAGCGGTATGAGAAAAAGAAGACGCTCCGCCGGCCCAGTTCATGACCGGGCGTGCTGAACAAGTACGCAGGCAGTATATACCGGCCCCACGAGAGCGAACCAGTCTTGGCGTTAGGGAGGGCTCACCGAGGTTCCTGACCATTTTTCAGGGTCTTTTGGATGGCTTCTTCGGCCAGATGGGCCATGATCCGGTAACCGGCTTTGTTGGGGTGCAGGCCGTCATCAGCAAGGTCTTTTTGCAGGAGGCCGTGCGCGTCGACCATGGAAGAGAAGTAATCGAGGTAGGTGCAGGCATGGGGGGCGCAGTAGAGTTTGAGCCATTGATTGAGGGCAAGGATTTTTTCGGGTGGGCGGGCGGCGAAGTTTTCCTGAGATTGGGGCGTGTAGTTGTTGACGGGCGTAACCGAGGAAAAGAAGAGCTTGATACTGTTGGCCGCAGCCAGTTCGGCCAGCGAGGTGTAGTTGGCCTCAATATCTTCGATGCGCATGGGGCCGGTGTTGCCGGCGATGTCATTGGTTCCGGCGAGGATGACGACGGCGGCGGGGTGGAGGGCGACGACATCCTGCTGGAAGCGGATGAGCATTTGCGAGGTGGTCTGGCCGCTGATCCCGCGATTGATGTAGGGACGGCCGGGGAAATATTCGGAGAGAGGCCAGAGGTCGGTGATGGAGTCTCCGAAGAAGACGACGCGATTTTCGCCGGGCGAGGGGAGCTTGAGGCGCTGGTTTTCGGCGCGGTAGTGGGAGAGTTCAGCGAAGTCATCCATAAACATTTGGAGGCGGGAGGCGCGCCATTGCTCGAAGGCGGAGGGGGTGGGCGCGGTTGACTGGGCGGCGGGTTTGGCGGGAGTTGAGGGTTTGGGGGCGGGTTGCTGGGCGACAGAGAGGTTTGTGGCCAAGGCAAGCAGGGCGAATATGAGAGCGCAAAAATGCAACTGCTGACGCATGATGGTCTCCTGCTCGAAATCTTAGCTGACCGTGTCGCGGAGCTGGGGTGGGTTGGGCAGTTCGCGAAGAGCCTGAACCACAGGGTGCACAGGGTTTCACAGGGAAGGCGGGGAACCGGGAGACGTGGTTTAGACTGTCGGGTTGCTGGGAGACGTTGAGCGTCGTCTGGAGAATATTCATTTATGAATTGGCTGGGACGCGGAGTCCTGCTGCTGGCGATTGTGATTTCGGTGTCGCTGTTTCTGCGGAAGTTTGTGGCCGCGGCAAAGATTATTTTGTCGGCAAAACGGGATGCCGATTTTCGTTTGGCGCCGATCGGACCGCGGGTGCGGAAGTTGCTGTGGGAGGTGGTGGGGCAGGCGAAAGTGATTGCTCAACGGCCGCTGCCCGGGCTGGCGCATGCGGTGGTGTTCTGGGGATTTTGCGTTTTTGCGCTGGTTACAATCAATCATTTCGCAGCGCCGTTTGGGCTGGGGTTTCTTTCCGAGAGCGGCTTCGGGCGGATTTACTTTTTGACCGCGGCGATTTTTGCCGTGGCGGTAGCGATTGCGATTTCGGCTCTTGCATTTCGCAGATTCGTGATCCGGCCGAAGTGGCTGGAGCCGATCTCGCCGGAGTCGGGACTGATTGCGTTTTTGATTTTTGCGCTGATGGTGACTTATCTGGCGAAGTTTTTCGTGCAGCCTGGAACCTCGGCGGAGTGGGGCGTATGGTGGGCGCACACGGCGGTGCTGCTGTTTTTCTTGCCCTTGATTCCGAGCACGAAACACATGCATTTGGTGCTGAGCCCGCTGACCATATTTCTAGACCGGCCGGGGTTCAGCGATATTCCTCCGCTGGTGGGGGATGAGGATTTTGGACTGGACACCGGCAAAGACGTGACGCGACTCGATGCCCTGCAGGCATTTACCTGCGTAGAGTGCGGGCGCTGCACGGAGCATTGTCCGGCAAACAATACGGGGAAGGTTTTAAATCCGAAAGAAATTGTGCTGGGCGCGCGGGGCTATCTGAAGGAGTTTGGGACGGCGAGCGCGGAGCCGCTGCTGGGGAAGCATTTGTCGATGGAGGCGGCGTTTCAGTGCACGACGTGCGGGTCGTGCGAGTTTCAGTGTCCGGTGGGGATTCAGCATCTGCCGATGATTGTGGGGCTGCGGCGCGGCGCGGTGAATACCGGTAAGTGGGATAACAGCTACGGCGGCGAATTGTTTGTCACGTTGGAGCGGCAGGGGAATTCGCTGGGATTTCCGCCCTCGGATCGGGAGAAGTTTATTGAAAAAAGCGGGCTGCCGTATTTTGACGGCACCCAGGAGTATTGCCTGTGGATGGGATGTTTGGGATCGTTCGATCCGAATGGGCGAAAGATTTTGCTGGCGCTGGTGGAAGTGCTGCGGCACTTGAAGATCAGCTTCGGCGTGCTGCGGCAGGAGAAGTGTAACGGCGACCCCGCGCGGCGGCTGGGGAATGATTATTTGTTTGGCGAGCTGGCGCAGTCGAACCTGGAGACGATTCGCGCGGCGGGCGTGAAGAAGATGGTGTCGATTTGCCCCCATTGCGTAAGGACAATGGGCGTGGATTGGAAGGAGCACGGCGGCGAGATCGGGATTGAGCATCACAGCGAGTTGCTGGCGCGATATCAGGAGCAACTGCCGGCGGCGCGCGACGAGCAGAAGAAAGTGGTGTTTCATGATGCGTGTTATCTGGGCCGGTATCGTGGGGTGTATGACCAGCCGCGCGAGGTAATTGGAAGATTTGGGAAGGTGGTGGATCCTCCGCGGGCGAGGGAGCGGGGATTCTGTTGCGGCGGCGGTGGGGGATTGATGTTTTTGGGTGAGGAGTCGGGCAAGCGCATGAACCGCGAGCGTGCGGAGGAGTTGGTGGCGACGGGGGCGACGGTAGTGGCGGCGGCGTGTCCGTTTTGCAATTCGATGTTGCGGGATGGGCTGGCCGCGGCGTCGCAGAATCCTCCAGAGTTGCTGGACGTGGCGCAGATTGCGGCAGCCGGAATTGGCAAGGGGACGAGGGAGTAATCGACCCATAGCTCTTGGCTCTCAGCTCCAGCTCCAAGCTCCAAGCTCCAAGGAAAAGCAACTCAAAGATCATTTTTTTTGCTGCTAGCTGCCAAAACCCAACGCTGACGCCCAAGACCCGATACCTGATACCAAAGACTGAACCCCTAAGACCCAACGCCTAGTACCCAACACCTGAAGTGCGGACTTCCAGTATCGAGTCGCGTATTGCTTGCAGGATTTTATCCATCTGGTCATCAGTGGCGGCGGTGATGCGGGCGCATGCTTCGCAACCGGGGTTTGAGGACATGTCGCGGACAACGATGCCGCGGGAATGCATGGCGGCAACGAAGGCTTTCAGCTTTTCGCCGATGCGCACGAGCACGAAATTCGCTGAGCTGGGCCAGAAGTGGAGGCCGAGTTCCCGGCAGACGCTCTCGATGGCTCGGCAGGACCGGCGCGTGTGCTCGATGTAGTCGCGGATGAAATCCTGATCTTCGAGCGCGGCTTCGAGGCACGCCAGCGCTGCTGCGTTGACATTGAAGGGCGGGCAGAAGCGGCGGATGAATCCGATCTGTTCGGGCGCGCCAATGAGCACGCCGAGACGAAGACCAGCAAGACCGTAGGCCTTCGAGAACGTGCGGGCGACGAAGAGGTTGGGGTGGCGACTTAGTTCGTTCATCAGAGTTTCGCCGAGAAAATCGTAGTAGGCTTCGTCGATCAGAACGGCCGCGTGTGGCGCCGCTTCAACAATCCGGAGCAGGTCGGCGCGCGAGGCTGGCAAACCGGTGGGGTTATTGGGATTGGCGATGACGATCAGTCGCGTGCGCGGCGAGATGGTTTGCAGAAACGAGGCGACCGGCAGGCGCAGATCGGAGTCCGATTGCAGGCGCACAATACTTGCTCCGCAGGCCTGGCCGAGCATGGGGTACATGACGAAGGTCGGATCGGCGAAGATCAGCTCATCATCTGGCCCGAGGTAGGCGGAAAAGATGAGCGCGAGGGCGTCGTCCATGCCGTTGGTGAGAAGGACCTGGTCGGGCGCGACGCGGAGAAAGTTGGCGACCAGGCATTCGCCATCTTCGCGGCGGGGATAGCGGACAATTTCTTCGGTGGTAAGGTTGCGGAGGCGATCGAGCACGCGCGGCGAGCATCCCATGGCGTTTTCGTTGAGATCGAGGCAAAGGCCATCGCGGCTGAGAATCGGCGAGGAATAGGGGATGACGGCTTCGATGCACGGGCGGGGCTTGAGCATGACCCTTCATGATAGAAGAGTGACGAGCGCGGTGTCGGTGTTTCAGGTGTCGGGTGTCGGGTCTTAAGGTGTTAGGTCGACTTTTGTGGTTCGGGAGTTGTTTCGCCGCGCCGCAGGAACTGAATGAACTCGATGGGCGCGCCGTCGCACACCACAAAGGCGACCAGAACGCCTTCAGAAGGGCTGTTGGGTTCGATCAGGATTTCGTGGCCCTTGAGCGCCTCGGCAAGATCATCGACCTCGAAAGCGACATGCGCCTTAGTCTTTACTAGCTCCGGCAAAGAGCAATCGCGCTCATATCGCATCCATTGGATACCGAAGGGATTGCGTTGGTGGTCGGTGCAGTACACCTTGTGCCGGGCAAGGTGAATCTCACCTGGCTGCTCGACCTCGGTCGGGATTCCCACGTGGTGATACTTCATCGTGCCTCGCATTGGTTCGCCAAGGGGAAAGTTGAGCAGATGAGGCGATTATAGCGTTCTTTTAGGACGCTTCCGACACCGCTAGCGGCGGGTAAGTTTTACGCCGACGAAAATGAGGGTGCAGATGAGGAAGTCAACGACGAGGCCGAGGTCTTCGCGAAAGAGGGAGTGGCGCATGGCGAGGGGCATGTGGGGCATGAGCAGAAAATAGATTGCGTTGCCGGCGAGGACGGCGACGAGGGCGTCGAAGAAGTTGGACATCGTGGTGGAGCGTCGCAAATTGTCCCCTCCTTCATTGCGCGGATTGTTCATAGTTGACCATCAAGCAGCCGGACGCGGCGTCTTTAGCATTCTCAACTCCGAATTCTGCGTCATCATTCGTGCCGCGCGGCGGGGCTGCTACCATTCCTTGAGATGCTGGAACTCTCGACACCTGTGCAATACGTGAAGGGAATTGGGCCGCGGCTGGCGGAAATTCTTCGCGCCAAAGGGATTGAAACGGTCGACGACCTTTTGCATTACCTTCCCTTTCGCTACGAGGATCGGCTGAATCCGCGGTCGGTGGCGGAGCTGCGGGCGGGCGAGATGGCGACGGTGATTGCCGAGGTGCGCAATTCTGGGCTATTTCGCACGCGGCGCATGCCGATATTTCAGATGACGGTGGGCCAGGGGCGGAGCCGGCTGAAATGTCTTTGGTTCAATGCGACCTATTTGCAGCGGCGCTTTCAGGCGGGGCAGATGGTGGCGCTCTACGGGAAGGTTGAGGCCGATCGCAATGGCGGGTTGCAGATTGTGCAACCGCAGTTTGAAATTCTGGGCGACGCGACGGAAGAGGGTGGCGCGGACGAGGCGGAGAAGAAGGCGGCAGCTTCGCTAGAAGTGGGGCGGATCGTGCCAATTTATGAGTCGGCGGGACAGGGGAAGCTGACGCCGCGGTGGTTTCGGCGGATTATTCGCGGGGCGCTTGAGAGTATTGGCGATGGTCTGGCTGGCGACGGTCTGGCTGATCCGATTCCGGCGGCGGTGCGGGCGCATTTGAATCTGGTTGGGCCGCGCGAGGCGCTGTGGAAGGTGCATTGGCCGGATGCGGGGGAGAGCTTTGCCGATCTGCAATCGGCGCGGACGGCGGCGCATATCCGGCTGATCTTTGACGAATTGTTTTTTATCGAGCTGGGGCTCGAATTGCGGCGGCGCGAGCAGAAGGCGCACACGGGAATTGCGTTTCAAGTGAATGAGCGGGCGCGGGAGGCGATCAAAAAGATTCTGCCGTTTCATCCGACGGGTGCGCAGAAAAGGGTGCTGAAAGAGATCGCGACCGATATGCAGACGCCGTATCCGATGCGGCGATTGCTGCAGGGCGACGTCGGGTCGGGGAAGACGATTGTGGCATTCGAGGCGGCGATTATCGCGATTGAGAATGGATATCAAGTGGCGCTGATGGCGCCGACGGAGATTCTGGCTCAGCAACATTATTTTTCGGCACGGCAGATTCTGGAGAAGGCCGGGTATCGGATTGTGCTGCTGACCGGGTCGCTTGAGCAGGATCGGAAGCGTGAGGTGCGCCGGCATATTGCGCAGGGGAACGCGAACCTCGTGATTGGCACGCATGCGCTGATTCAGGATCGGGTGGAGTTTGAAAATCTTGGGCTGGTGATTGTGGATGAGCAGCATCGGTTTGGAGTGATGCAGAGGCTGAAGCTGATGAGGAAAGAGCCTGTTGAGCTGCGGTCGGTCGCACAGCCGAGGGCGGCTGTGCCCACGCGAGCATCTGAGCCGGATGTGCTGGTGATGACGGCGACGCCGATTCCGCGGACGCTGGCGCTGACGCTGTATGGCGATCTGGATGTGTCGGTGCTCGATGAGCTGCCTCCGGGAAGGACGCCGATTGTGACGCGGGCGGTAGCGGATGAGCGCGCGG
>DATJNC010000023.1:0-20327 GCA_035508395.1 Terriglobales bacterium
CACAGCGATCCCAAGTCGATCAGCCACGAACACACATTCAACGACGACACAGCCAATCTCGAGCAACTCGAGTCCACGCTGATGCGGCTTTCAGAAATGGTCGGGCGCCGCCTGCGCGAAGGAGAATTTTCCGCTCACACCATTCAGCTGAAGCTCCGCTACAAAGACTTCACCACGATTACGCGCGCGCATTCGGTAAGACAACCCACGCAGAGCGATCGCGAACTTTTCGAACAGGTGCGGCGGCTGTTTCTCGCCAACTGGAAAAAAGGCATTCCGGTCCGCCTGCTCGGAGTGCAGACGTCAAACTTCGAAAGCGCGAATTTCGAGAAGACCGCGGTCTCCGAAGGTCCGGCGCTTCCGGAACGTTCCATACAACTCAATCTGCTCGAGCCCGCCCGCGGCCATAACCGGAATGATGATTACCGAAACGACGATCGCCAAAACGACGATCGCTGGAAGAAAGTTCTCGCCGCCGCCGATCATCTGCGCGACAAGTTTGGCGAGTCGACGATTGGACTCGCTACCGGGATGAAGGGCCGCTTCCGCGAACGTACCCACGAAAATCCCGTGGGACTGCCAGGGAAAGCGCCGCCGGGAAAGAGAACGAGAAAAACCGACAGCAAAGCATGATTGTCGGATGGCCCGGTCTTGGCGAGGTGGTGTGAGAGCTGAGAGCTTGGAGACTGAGAGCTAGAGCTTGGAGGGCTTGAAGGGCGAATGATCGGCGAACAAACGCCCGAATTCGAACCCTTGTCAGGCTCGCGTGAAGCCTGGCCCGCAATCTACCAAAATAGTATAAAAAAGAGAATGTAAAGTGAACAAAAAGCGAATAGATGACGAAACCAAGATTGCGTCACGATATCACGCCTTGTCAAGGCGATTTTCCCTCCCACGACACCCCCTAAGCCCCTGAGCCGCTGCTCCTTAACGGAAATGTACGTACAAAGTTGTATTCCATAAAATATTTTGTTCGCTCGCTGTTCGCTTTTTTTGCACGGGTTTTCCGGCTTCCTACGAGATATATTCCCGAATATATTCGTCGCGCGAAGTCGCCAGTTGGTGCGCGTCCCCGTCAAAAATCACCTTGCCGTCGCGCAGGATCAGGAAGCTCATGGGAACGTCGCAGAGCTTCCCTTTAGGCAGGCTAACCATCTGATTCGATTTGGGATCGAACTGGTGGCTCGCCATGGTGAAGGCGTCCTGCAGGCGATGCGTGGCCATCAGGGCGCTGGTGTGGTAGACGTCGCGCTGCTTCATGATGAGCTCGATGATTGTGTTCGAGGTGACGGGATCGAGCCCACCCGTAGGTGAATCATAAAGAAGGACTTCCGGCTCAGTGATGATGGCCCGCGCGATCGCCACCCGCCGCCGCATGCCTCCTGAAAGCTCCGAAGGATACATATCGTAGGTCTGTTCCAGCTCGACGAATCGCAATACCTCGCGCACCCGCTGCTCGATCTCATCGTCTGCAACATGTTCTTCCATAAGGCGATAGGCCACGTTCTCCCAAACTTTCAGCGAATCGAACAAAGCGCTTTCCTGAAAAACGATACCCACGCGGCGCCGCAGGGCAAAAAGCTCCTCCTCCGTCATGCTCGTGACTTCTTCACCCAGCACCCAGATCTGTCCGCTATCCGGTCGAAGCAGGCCAATCGCGAGTTTAAGAAGAACACTCTTTCCCGACCCCGCCACCCCAAACAAGGCCTTCGTTTCCCCCCTCGGCAACTGAAATGAGATGCCGTCGAGAACAACCTTGTCTTCGAATGAGATGGCAACGTCTTTGAATTCAATAGCATAGCCGGAACTAGGCTCGGGTGCCGGAGAAGCTTGATCCAGGGGCAGGGTGGGAGCGGACATCGGCCAGCGCACTCTCCTAACGAACTCCGAATATGGCGAAGATCAATTTGGTAACGAAGAAATCGGTGATTAGGATCAACACCGATGAAGCGACGACGGCTTGGGTCGTCGACCGGCCTACGCCCTGCGTGCCTCCACGAGTCGAGATGCCGTAATAGCAGCCAATAGTAGCGATAATGAAGCCGAACAAGACCGGCTTGATCAGGCCGGAAAAAACGTCGCGAAAGACGAGAATTTGCCAGGAACTGGTCCAAAACTGGCGGGAATCAAGGCCAAACAGAAAGTGGCCGACGGCCCAGCCGCCGATCAAACCGAGCAGGTCAGCGATGATGGTAAGAAAGAAAAGCATAAACGCAGTCGCGCCCACGCGCGGCGTGATGAGCTTTTTGGCGGGGTCTGTGCCGAGGGCGCGCATGGCATCGATTTGCTCGGTCACGATCATGGAGCCGAGTTCGCTCGCCATACCGGAAGCATTTCGGCCGGCGACCATCAATCCGGTAATGAGCGGACCGAGCTCGGTGACCATGCCGATTGAAACCAGCTGCCCGATCAGGGTGATACCGCCAAACCGTTGCAGAGTGCTGGCGGAATTGAGCGCGAGAAGGGCTCCAACCGAAAGGCCGGTAAGCAGCACGATGGGTAGCGATCCGAAGCCGATTAAGTCCGCCTGCTCTAACATGTCGCCGAGGTAGAGAGGCCGACGGAAGAAGTTTCCTAGCGATTCCAGCGAGAGCAGAACATATTCCTGGACGGAGAGGGTTAAGTTCTTAGCAACATCAACGGGCGAGACGAGTTCGATTTCGAGCGCCATAATCAGACAGAACTGTGATTGAGGGAACTATACAACATCGGGTCATCGGGTCATCTGCCGATCAGGTGATTTGGCGATCTGTTCTGGGACTCACCCGACGACCCAATGCTTATCCGATGACTCGGTCGCCGGAGGACCCGTTGTGTTCGCGATGGCCGTTCTTCTTGCGAATCTCGATGGCCAGCCGCTTGATCTTCTGATTCAGGGTCGAGAGCGGAACGCGGAAGCGCTCGGCCGCCTCGGTCTGGTTCCAGCCGCACTTTTCGAGCATGTCGATGATAATGCGGCGTTCGCAGTCTTCCATGATGCCAAACAGCGACGCCCCCGAGTTGGCATCGAGCGTGGGAACGGAGTTCCCGGGGCCAAGGATGTGATCGGGAAGCAACTCGATGCCGATCTTCGGATCTGACGACAGAACCACGGCGCGTTCGATGGTATTTTCCAGTTCGCGCACGTTGCCCGGCCACGAGTAGCTGACCAGTGGGCGCAACGCCTCGGTACTAATATGCCGCTGCGGCATTTCGTTCTCCGCGGAATATTTTTTCAGGAAATGCTCGACGAGCAGGGGGATATCTTCGCGGCGCTGACGGAGAGGCGGCAGATCGAGAGTGATCACGTTGAGGCGGTAGAAGAGATCTTCGCGGAAGCGGCCTTCGCGCACCATCTGGCGGAGATCGACGTTGGTGGCGGCGATGATGCGGACGTCCACTTGCACTTCCTGAATGCCGCCGAGATGCATGAACTTGCGGTCTTGGAGCACGCGCAGGATTTTGGCCTGCGTGTCCATGGTCATGGTGCCAATTTCGTCGAGGAAGAGGGTGCCGCGGTCGGCGACTTCAAAGAGACCTTTTTTCGAGGCGATGGCGCTGGTGAACGCACCCTTCACATGGCCGAAGAGGGTCGACTCCAAAAGATCGGGCGGCATGGAGCCGGAATTGACTGGAACAAAGGGACGATCGCGGCGAGGCGAGTTGAGGTGAATGGCTTTTGCGATTAACTCTTTGCCGGTTCCGCTTTCGCCCTGCAGCAGCACGGTAGAGCGGCTGGGAGCGACCTGAGCGACGAGGTCGAAAATCTTGAGCATGGCTTCGCTCTTGCCAACGATATTTTCGAAGTTATAGCGCTGCTTGAGAGCGCGCTTCAGCTGGATGTTTTCTTCTTCGGCTTTTTGGCGGGCGACGGCGCTGCGGACATCGGCGAGGAGCTTCTCGTTATCCCAGGGCTTCTGGATGAAATTGGTAGCGCCCGACTGCATGGCGCGGACAGCATTTTCGACGGTGCCGTAGGCGGTGATCATGATGACCGCCTGTTCGGGATGAAGCAGGCGAATCTCGGCAAGCAGGTCCATGCCGTTTTTATCGGGCAAGGCGAGGTCGAGGAGGACGACATCGAAGTTCTGCTCGCCCATCAGGGCCAAACCGTCGCGCGCGGCGGCAGCGACAGAAACGGTGTAGCCCTCAAGCTCGAGGAGGGTCTCGAGCGATTCGCGGATTTCGAGTTCGTCATCGACAATGAGGATCCGGCCCGCGCTTTGCGGCGCGGAATCGGGTGCGCTTCGGCGTGGGATTACAGCAAGTTCAGACATGGGTCGCCTTCCTGATCATTGGGAAATCCAGGGTGAACGTCGTTCCCGCGCCCGGCCGGCTTTCGACACGAATATGGCCGGCGTGCTCCTGGATGATGCCGTAGGACACGGAGAGTCCCAATCCAGTGCCGCGATTTTGCCCGTCGGCGGGGGAAGTTTTTGTGGTGAAGAATGGATCGTAAATGCGATGAATGTGTTCCTGAGCGATGCCGGAGCCGGTGTCGCTGACGCGCACGCTGACCGATTCGCCGTTGAGCGTGGCCACATTCAAAACGCCGCCACCGGTCATGGCATCTTTGGCATTCAGAAACAGATTCAGGAAAACCTGCTGCAGGCGCCCGGCGTTGCCCTGAATCGGAGGCAATGTGTCGGTAAGTTCGGTTTGCACCTGAACGTGCGCGACCTTGAACTGGTGATCGAGCAAGGCGAGGGTATCGGCAATCACCTTGTTCAGGCTGACTTCGGCGAACTCAGTTCCGGTGGTGCGCGAGAAGTTCAGCAGGTTGTTGACGATTTCCGAGGCGCGGAACGTCTGCTTGGTGATTTTCTCGAGTACCGAGGTCTTTTGCGGATCGCCCTGTAGTTGCTTGGCCAACATCTGCGCATAGGAGGAAATGACAGCGAGTGGCGTATTGACTTCATGGGCGACGCCGGCAGCCAGCAATCCGATTGAGGAAAGCTTGTCGGCCTGGGTGAGCTGCACTTCGAGTTCGATACGCTCGGTGATGTCGTCCATGATCACCAGGCGGCCCACGACATTGAATTTGCGGGTAACCAGCGGTGCGATCGCGACGTTCACGATTCGGGACTCACCGGTGGGAGTTCCCAGGCGAAACTTATAGAGATTGTGGATGCCCGGATTCTGCCGAACGCGATAGAACTCCTCGACGAATGCGGCCGGGAACACTTCGCTTAAAGATCGCCCCACGACCTGCCAGCGTGGCTGGGCGTACATCACTTCCATCTGCGCATTCCAGGACTCGATGCGGTCTTGCAGATCGACGGCCAGCACGCCCACGTTGATGGACTCGACGATGTTCTCGTTGAAGTCCTTGAGCCGTTCGTATTCAGTGACCTTTTGCTCAAGCGAAGCGTAAAGGCGTGCGTTCTGAATGGCAATTCCGATATACCCGGCCAGCGTTTGAAGCAATTCGACATCTTCACTGGAGAGAAAATCGCCTTCCATCGTCTTGCCCAATCCGAGAAAAGCAATGGTTTTCTGGCGAGCGTGACAGGGGATGTAATAGTTCAAGTCGAGACGTGAGATCGCTTCCTGCGCCGAAGCAGTCTCGCGGGGCAGCTGACGAGTGTTCTCGAAGAAAATGTGGCCGATGGCATCTTCGGGCCGCGGCTTCGCCAGGAATGAGAGATCGACGCCACCGACCGCACCCAAGCCAAATGACTTGGACAGCTCAAACCGGGAGGAATCATTGTTGGCTAGGAAGATGGCGATGCGGTCGACCACAAGGGTCCGAGCCAGCCGGTCCACCAGCGACGAGAGCATCTTGTCGAGATCGGTTTCGGCACTGAGGTCGCGTCCGAACTCGATCAGGGTGCGGCGATAGTCGTAGCGTGTGCGATAGAAGAAAAGATCGAGCTTCTCCTGAATCCACTTTCTTACCGGGTCAAACAGCAAGGCCGTTACGACAATGGCCAGCATCAGCCCGGCCGGACCTGAACTCGGCACGCGCGTGTGAACCAGTTCGGCGATGGCGGCGATGCTCGCGAAATAGGCGCCGGCAATGGCCCCCGCGGCCAGCGTATACGCCATTCCGCGTTTGAAGATCAGGTCCACATCCATCAGCCGGTAACGGACAATGGCGTAACCAAAGGTAAGCGGCAGCAGTCCCAGCGATAGCACCGTGACCTTCATGGGCAGCGAAGGCATGGCGCCAAACAGATAGGGCAAAACGTAGAACAGCGTGAAGGGCGCAATCGCCAGGACGGTCCCGCGCGTGATCCACTTCAATTGCTGGCGCAGGATGGGAGCGGTCGCCTGGCGGTAGCTGCGCCACAAAACGACCGCTGCTGAGACGAAGAAAATCGTCAGATAGGCCCAGTGGATGCGGTTCAGGTTCCAAAGCAGGCGCGCGCTCGCATTCAGCACCTGCATGGCAAAGATCTGCACCCCCAGCAGCACAGCTCCAGGCAAATAAAGGAGCGAGATGGACCAGCGATTCCGGTCGACGAAAGTTCGCCGCTCGGGAAAGGTCAAAACGAAGTGCAGGAAAAGCGCCGGCTGCAGCAGCCAGGCGACCTCATTGCTCCAGAAAATGACCCAGTCAAAGGCGTTGAACTTGCCGGTGTAGTGCAGCGAGTAAAAGATGAACGAGACCAGGCAGAAGATGTAGAAGTGCGTCGATCCGACCGCCGTCCAGCGCCGCAAGAGCACATACAGACCGATGCCGAGATAGATCAGTGCGATCAGGCGCAGCCAATCGTTCATGGAGCGCTCGGCGGGAACGAGCACAACGACCACATCAAGCGGGACATTTCCACGGACGAGCGAGTAGGTCGCCTTTGAATAGACGCCGGAGTAATAGAGCTGGCGGGTAAGAGAGGCGGTGTTGGTGATGGCGTGGCCGTTGACACTGACTACAACGTCGCCATTGCGAACGCCGGCCAGTGCGGCAGGGCCACCCGGGTCCAGGCGGTCGGCTACGATCTGACCATGGCGTTCCAGCCACCATGCGCCGTCATCAGGAATTGCAGATTGGTGCTCCAGTTGGTAGTTCTTGCCTGCGAAAAAAACGGCCGCGACAGTCAGGAGCGATAGCAGAATGACGGTGAATCGAGCCTGGAACTCGCGGTTCATGGGCTGGAAAGGTGGAGCGACAGCGCGGCCAGCGATTCGCCGTCGGTCAGGCAAGAGCAACTTCACTGCCACGTTGGGAGCTGTCCTCATCGGAGATAAGTGACTACAAAATAATGACTTCCGCAATTATAAAGAGTTTGACGGAGGTAAGCTATGAAATTTGGAATGCGCTTCCGAATTTCAGGATGGGGAGAGACAAAGGGGGAAGCTGGGTCTGGGAGCTGGGTGGTCTTTGGAAGAGGGGCGTGCGGGTCTTGGGATTGAGATCTTTGGCGGGCGAAGTGGACGTGCCCAAACCCTTTTTGAGTTGGGAGACTCGGAAACTTCCCCGATTTCCGAATCTCCCACTTACCAGGTCCCACCAGGCTCGAATTTGAGTGGTGGGAAAGTCTCGCAAGTGAGTGTGATCATGCTCCCGATCCTGGGAAAGGTCCATGGAGAGAGTCTGAAGCGATCTGAATCGGTGTGAAGAACCCGAGTCGAGGGAGAAATAGTAAACCTCCCGGCTTGACAGGCTTCCTCCGGCAGAACAGAATTTCTACACTCAATTCTTGCGTGGCAGCGTGCCGTGCTGACCCGGTGGTTGGGTTTTGGGGTGAGGGATTGCCGGATAAGAAAATCTCCTTCGACGATTTCGAGCTTGATTTCGGTCGCTTTCAACTTCTGCGAAAGGGATCGGTGGTGCGTCTGGAAGGTCTTCCTCTCCAGTTGCTCATGTTTCTGGTGGAGAACAAGGGCCAACTGGTTACCCGCGAGCAAATTTCGGCTGCCCTGTGGAGCAAGGACGTGTTTGTCGATGTCGATCAGGGCATCAACACCGCGATCCGCAAGGTTCGGCGCGCCCTTGGCGACGATGTTGGCGAACCCCAGTACCTGCAGACCGTAGTGGGACGGGGCTACCGTTTCGTCGCTCCGATAGCTGATGACATCGCGCCCGCGGGCATGGTGACACACGAGGAACTTGGCCGCGCCATCATGGCGGCAGCCGGCTTGGACCCTGACAATCCCAGGGGTACTCCGAAGCCTCCCGAAGAATCCTAGGCATTCGATCGAATTAAATTCAGGTTCATCAAGGCCGGTTCTCGTGCTCCCACTTACCGCTAAAATTAGAGGTTGGAGACCAGCGGGCGCGCTTTCCTTAGGGATGCTTGAGAAATCTGAGGTAAAAGGCGCCGAATATCAGGACGATCCCTATATTCACAATCAGTCGTTCCCAGAACGCATTCCTGAAGAACAGGAAATCTACCCCGACGACAACGGACGACAACAACAGTACATAAAGTACGGTGGTCATGCGGACTCCCATTTGAAAGTCGCTATTCCTTAGTCTCTATCCAATTCAGATGATGGCTGGAACAGCGTGGCTATACAATTTTTGGCTGGGCGGCTTACGCCAAAACGGGCTGCTTAGGTCTCGACCTGGCCCCCCGAATCGCGTGCCTAATCCTTCCACAACCTTTCGTTCTACAATTTAGGCATGTCCCGCTTTGAAGAGATTGTTGATCTGGAAAAGAGTTTTCTGCTCGCCACTTACAACCGTTACCCGGTCGCTTTTGAGCGAGGCAAAGGTGTTTTCCTGTTCGATTTCGAGGGCAAGAAGTACCTGGATTTCGTCGCCGGGTTGGGAGTGAACGCGCTGGGCCACGCGCACCCGCGGGTCGTGAAGACGGTTCGCGAGCAAGCCGGCCGGGTAATCCATCTTTCGAATCTCTATTACAACGAATATCAGGGAAGACTGGCCGAGCGCTTATGCCAGTTGTCGGGTCTGGAGCGGGTTTTCTTCTCCAACAGCGGCACCGAGGCAATGGAGGGCGCGATCAAGCTGGCGCGTCTCGCTGGGCACAGAACTGGAGGCGAAGCGAAGTGCGGCCTTGTGGGTTTGCAGGGCTCGTATCATGGCCGAACGTTCGGTTCTATGTCGCTTACCGGCCAGGAGAAATATCGCAAAGGCTTTGAGCCGCTGCTTGACGAGGTGACCTTTGTCGAGCGCAACAATGTCGATTCGTTGCGGGCGGCGGTGAATTCCAATACCTGTGCGATTGTGTTGGAACCAATCTTTGGCGAGGGAGGCATCCTGGAGTGCTCGCCGGAATTCCTGCGCGAATGCCGCGCACTCGCCGATCAGCACAAAGCTGCGCTGATTTTCGATGAAATTCAGTGTGGGCTTGGCCGTACCGGGACCATGTTTGCCTTCCAAGCCTTTGGCGTTGTCCCGGATATCGTCACCATAGCCAAGCCGATAGCAGCCGGCGTGCCGCTCGGCGCATTCCTGGCGAAAGAACAGTTTGCTTCTGCCATCTCGCCTGGCCAGCACGGTACGACTTTCGGTGGCGGACCACTCGCCTGCCGGGTTGGCCTCGAATATCTCGCCATCGTGGAAGAAGAGCGGCTGCTCGAGAACGTGGCGCGCGTGGGCGCGTATCTTAACCAGCAGCTTCAGGAGCTCGTCGATAAGTACGCTTCGACTCGCGAGGTTCGCGGGCGCGGATTCATCCAGGGACTCGTGCTCGATCTGCCAGCGCGTCCGTTTGTCGAGCAGGGTCTTGCGGAAGGTGTGCTTTTCAATGTCACGCAGGATACTGTTCTACGCTTCCTGCCGCCGTTCCTGCTTCAGGAAAAGCATGTGGACAAGGGAATTCGTGTACTCAAAAAGCTGCTAGGACGAAAACGCGGAAAACAGCAGAACAAAATTTCGGCTGCGGTGGCTTAGTTGGCACTCTGAGGCGGGTTCAACCGGCCGGCTTCCTAGAGGGTTTTTGCGGGAATTTCGCAGGGATCTATAGCCTCAAAGCCAGAACAAACTGTTCACAACAAAAAAATAGTGGGAGCCACGAAGTGCTCCCACTTAAGCGACAGAGGCGATATCACTCAACTAGTAGGAAGCAGGACCTGAGTAAAACGTTGCCCACCGAGACGCACAAAAATAGCGTGCCAAGCTCCGAAGCCGATACGCCGACAAAAGCCGTCGAAGCCGGCTTTAAGGAGCGTTGGCTTGACCTCGGCGGCGGCCGGATGCGCTACCTGACAACCGGTTCGGGACGGGCTCTGATTCTGGTTCATGGGCTGATGGGATATTCGTTCTCCTGGCGCTTTGCCATGCCTGCCCTGGCGTCGCACGCCACGGTTTACGCCATCGACAACCTGGGCGCGGGATTGTCGAGGGCACCCGAAGCCATGGACTGTTCTGTGCGCGCTACGGCAGCGCGAGTCTTGCAGTTTGCCGATGAAGTGGGAATTTCCGATTTTGATCTTCTCGGCACCTCACATGGCGGCGGAGTTGCGATCATGGCCGCTGCGCTTTCCGAAGAGCGGAGTGACACTCGTTTGAAGCGCCTGATTCTGGTGGCCCCGGTGAACCCATGGTCACCACACGGAAGGCGGATTGCGCCCTTTCTCGCCACGCCGTTGGGGACACTGGTCTACCGGAATACGATCGAACGCTGGCGAATTCTCGATTATCTCTGGTTGCGCCGCCTGTTCAGTCATGGCTCGAAGATTCCCCCGGATTCGCTTGCTGGCTACCGCGTGCCGGTCTACGAAAATCAGGTGTTTCGTCATGCCGCGCATATCCTCGCGAACTGGACGGCCGACCTGAAAGAGATTGAAGCGGCTCTGCCAAAGATCCGCGACTATCCCACCCTGTTGATGTGGGGAACGCGGGATCGGGCGGTGCACTTTGCGTCTGGCGAGCCGTTACGTCGCAACTTTCGAAACGCCAGGCTAGTCGTGTTTGAAGACGTCGGTCATCTGCCCTACGAAGAGGTGCCCGCCGAATTCAATGCGGCCCTGATTGAGTTTCTAACTTCAGGCGCCGAGTTGTAGCTCTCGGCGCTCGCCATTCGGGCACTGAGCTATTCCTCCGCTGCTAGACTGGCACTCTCGCCGATGGGGCACAGCGTCTCTCATCTCGTCAGGACTTTCGTTGCCGATTATGGCTACTGGGCGGTCGCGCTGATGCTGTTTGGCGAGAACGCAGGGCTGCCGGTTCCAGGCGAAACCACCCTGCTGGTGGCGAGTTTCTTTGCCTATTCCGAGCACAAGCTGCACTTGGGATGGATCATCGTGGTGGCTACATGCGCCGCTACGCTGGGTGACAATCTCGGATTTGCGGCTGGCTTCTACGGGGGAAGGCCGCTACTGGAGCGCTATCAGAGTCTCCTTCGGGTTCCTCGGCAATTTTTCGAGCGCGGAGAAACTCTCTTCGCGCGTTATGGCGCTGCCACCATTTTCTTCGCGCGCTTCGTTTTCGGGATGCGAGTGATCGCTGGTCCACTCGCCGGTACGCTGCGCATGCGCTGGCGAACGTTTACCATCTTCAATTTTCTAGGAGCGCTGGTCTGGGTAAGTTGCATCGCGGCGGCCGGTTTCTTGTTCGGCCAGCACTGGCGAGCGTTGGCGCGAACGGTCACACGCGTTAACGTAGCGGTGGTGGTGGTTGTGATAGCCGTCATTGTTTATGTTTGGTGGAGGCAACGACGCCCTGCCTCCACTTGAAAATTTTTTCCCGCCTCCCTTCGAATTCCTCATGCTCGCCCCACGCTCCCGTTCAATGTTTTCAAGAAATCTTCGGTCACTTCCACTTGAAGCGAGCGGAAGCATATTCTTCTAAAGTAGAGCATCCGATGCGTGTAAGCTCTCAACTCACATCTGATCCCTCAGCGGCCTGGTTGGCGCGGATTGGGATCCCGGAAGTCTGGGTGCGCTTTCTAGTCGCGCTGCTCGGACTCGTGCTGGCTTTTGCCGCAGCCCTTTTTTCCACGGTGTCGCGCGAGTCGGGCAGCATCTGGGGCACGATCGTGCTGGCGTCGGCGGCTCTGTTGCTCGCGACCTTCGTGGGTCTTACCACCGTTCCCTACCTTGCACAGCGTGTGGTGGCGGCACGTGTCCGCGAAGCGATGGATTACGACGTGACCCGTGCCGGCATGATCTACATTCTGATCACGGTCGTGATCGGGATTGCGGCGATCAACACTGGCAACAATTTGCTTTACGTGATCGTTGCCGCATTGCTTTCGGCGATCGTCGTTTCTGGTGTTGCTTCGGCGATTGTGCTGCGGAACCTGGCCCTCGACGTTCATTTGCCCGAGCACGTTTTTGCCGGCCAGCCGACACTCGCCCGATTGCTGCTGCGCAACAGCAGCACCTGGATGCCGTCGTTTTCGATCCGCGTGGTTCCGGCGAAACGCAAACGAATGCAGCGCTGGCGATGGGAGGCCTACACGTTCAGTTGGCCGCGCAATCGCGCTCCCGAACGTCAGTGGCTCCGCTTGCCCGATCGCCGCTTGCGGCGGGTTGAGGAGGAAATGGACCGTCCCATTCTCGAGCGGCCGGTTTATTTCCCCTTCATCAGCCCGCAGCAGGAATTGCGCGCTGATCTGGAAGTGACCTTGCCATTGCGCGGGCGCTATCGCGAGAAGCACGTCGGACTAGCAACTCGGTTCCCGTTCGCTTTCCTGGTCAAGACACGCCGCATTAATCTCGCCCGAGAAATCATTGCCTATCCGTCTCTCGACCCCATCGAGCAGCACCTTGAAGTATTGCCGATGGTGACGGGTGAATTCGAAAGTTTCATCCGCGGCCGCGGCTACGATCTCTATCGCATTCGCGACTACATGCCCGAAGATTCCGCGCGGCACGTCGACTGGAAAGCTTCCGCGCGCACTGGCACGCTCAAAGTGCGCGAGTTCAGCCGCGAGGACGAGCGCAATATCCGCATTGTGTTTGATAATCCTGCACCCGGATGGTTAGACGATGCGAGTTACGAGCGCGCCGTACAACTAGTGGCTTCACTGGCATGGCACTTCCATCATGAGGACGTTGAGGTTTCGTTTGTGGCGCCTGGGCTGGAGCCGACCGCGGACGTGTTCGGGTTCCTGCATTACCTCGCTTTAGTACAGCCAGCAGAGGCAACGCCAGTGTTCAGCCGCCTGCGGGCGAGTGAAGACTACAACCTGATCGTTACCGCGCGCGACCGGTCCGAAATTCCCGCTGCCTTTGTTTCCTCCTCCTACGTGATTACCCTGAGCAAGAACTCGCCCCTATAGGGTCTTTTTCCGAGCGGTAACAGCCCGCGGCCAAACCACTATTCTTTGTCCAAGTTTTTTCTTTCCGAGGCGAAGGTTTCGACATATACTCCGCCGAGCGCAGTCTTAACGGCTTTGCTTCCTCCGTTCAAAGCCAAGCTGACATTGTTTCTGGAACGCGAGCGGTTCCGGTACGAGTCACAGGAGGTGCAAGATGTTGATCTGCGATCTGCTGAAAGACCAGGTAGTCGTTTCGGCCGGCCCCGAACAGAGCGTGCTCGAAGTCGCGCGCCTGATGGTGAGCCACAATATCGGCGCAGTCCCCGTCCTGCAGCGCGGCCAGTTGGTCGGTATCTTTTCCGAGCGCGATCTGATGAATCGGGTCGTGGTGAGCGGCAAAGACCCAGCTCGAACCGATGTCCAGCAGGTGATGACCGAAGACCCAATGACGGTCGAGCCCGGAGATTCCTTGGAAACCTGCATGACCCTGATGCGCCGCCACGGTTTCCGGCATCTGCCGGTATGCAAGGGGCGAGAGTTGCAAGGAGTGGTTTCTCTGCGAGACATTCTGCTCCATGACCTCAACGCCAAAGATGACGAGGTTCGCATGATGCGGGCCTATCTCCATTCCACCCCGGAGGCGAGCTGACCGTGGGGGGCAGCCAGGTCGTCCAAAATGGCCTGGCGAGGTAATGGTTACCTTGGTTACCTAAGTGCGTTGACCCAACGTACTCTGCTCGGTCAGGATATGGCAGGATGAGCGGCGCGGCGGTGATCCCTACGATCACGTCGCTGAGGGCTCGATAAGAATGTCCATCCATAGCCAGCTAACATCGCTCTATTTCTGGTACTCACAACCTGTTTTGCAGGGGGTCGTGGCGGCCGTGATGTGGCGACGGAAACTGCATAAGCAGTTCCCGGTCTTCTATTGGTTTCTGCTGGCCCAGATCGCAATTTTCGCGGTGACCTACCCGCTCTATCGTTACTCCGCTTATAAGTGGTATTTCTGGACATTTTGGACGGGAGAAGCGATCACTGCAGTGCTTGGCTTCAAGGTGATCCATGAGATTTTCCTGGACATTTTCCGTCCCTATCACTCGTTAAGGGATCTGGGAACGCCGGTCTTCAAGTGGGCTGGTGTGGTGATGTTGCTGGTCTCTGTGGTGGTCGCCGCCTCGAACACCTTCGCGCAGGATCCCATCATTCACGCTGTAGCCACGCTCCAGCGCTCGGTGCGAATGGTGCAGGTGGGACTTATTCTTTTTCTGGTTTTGTTTTCGCGTTTTCTGGGAGTTTCACGGAAACAGTACAGTTTTGGAATTTCCCTGGGATTCGGGGTTTTTGCCGGTACCGAACTGATGCTTCTCGCTCTTCGCGAAGGAGGAATCATCCAGTTGGGCAATTTCAACCTCATTTACATGCCCATTTATGACTTGTCCATTCTTGTCTGGCTGACATATTCCGTGCTCCCCATTGTGGGGCGTAGTGCGAATGTGAATCATCTTCAGACGCAACGTTGGGAAAAGGGATTGTCTGATCTCCAACACGCGACTCCAGCCAATGATTCCCTGATTCCCATGTTCGAGGGAATGGTGGAACGTGCTTTCTCGAAAAGTTCGAACCTGCAATCCACCAATGAGCCTTTACGTGTGGCGAAGCCAACTACTGCTGTGCGAACGCAAGCGGCCGCTGCCGTGGTTTCAACCGGTAGGCGATAAGTAAGTGCGAAGCAAGAAGAAGCAAAAAGAAGTAAAAAACAGAGCTTGTAAAATCCTTGTCAAGAGCTAATTTCACCTCTTTCCGTGAGCTCTAATAAGGCGCGTCTTTTCGTCTGTCTGAAGTAAAACCAACACTTTAACTCATAGCATAGGAAAGCGCACAGAGAGCGGCAAGTTGCGATTCCTTGCGATCGCGATCTTTGCTGTCTCACGCGGCCGTCCCCGGCCTGCATCGTTAAGATTTGAAGAATCACGCATTTACAAGCCTGTGTATAATGCTCCGTCGAATTCCGGTGCTCCTGCTGGTTTTCGACAGACCCTAAGGAGAAGATGTCCATGAAACGATCACTCAGGGCGTTACTACTGTTGGTAGGTCTGGTAGGGACGTTCGCATTTGCCGCTATGCCCAAGAAGCATGGGCCGATAGCGCTATGCCCACCGAGCGCTCCAAGCTGCGACGGTGTGGTTGCACGTTAACCCGAAAGTAAATAGATAGCACGCAACAAGAAAGTCATTTTCCCAGGGCTGGCTCGCTAAAGGTCAGCCTTATTTTTTGCCTTCGTTTTCGGCGGCAGCACGAGGCTTCGATTCCTCGCTCTTCACGTCAGACTTAGATTCAGCTGATAGCCCCTCATTCGCCTCTTTGGTCGATTCCTCCGGTTCAACCTCCTTACTGATGTATTGCACAATGATCGAAATGCGCCGGTTTGAGGCGTCCGTTGGATCGTCTTTGTTGCGCAAGCGTTGGTCGGCGAACCCGCGCACTTGCGAGACCTGGTCGGCGCGCAATCCCGCCTGCTGCATCAGACGTCGCGCCGAATTGGCGCGATCGGCGGAAAGCTCCCAATTGCTGTAGTTGCCGGACCCGGTATAAGGCTTCGCATCGGTGTGACCTTCGATGGAAACTTTGTTAGGCACCTTACCGAGTTCGGCGGCCAATAAGGTCAGCATCTCTTGCCCCGTCTGATTCAGTGCGGAGCTGCCGCTATTGAAGAAGGTTCCGTTTTGTGATTCGAGAAGCTCGATGCGCAATCCTTCGGCGGTGACCGTCATCTCGATATTCTTGCGCAGCTTTTCGAGATCGTTCATGCTTTGAATGCTTTTCTGCAACTGCTCCTTGAGCTGGGCCATGTTCTGCTTGGTAAGCGAAAAGCTTTCCCCAGCCCCAGTCAGACTGGTTCCGGCCTTTTTCGCGCTCCCGCTGGGGTCTTTGAAGTAACCGCCAATCGCCTCTTGGATCGGCTTGCTGGTGTTCAACAGCCACAAAACGATGAACAAGGCCATCATGGCCGTGACAAAGTCTGCGTAAGCGACCTTCCACGCGCCGCCGTGATGGCCGCCATGGCCGCCTTTCTTCTTGATGACGATGATGGGAGGGGCAGGCATGCTTTCTCTAGCTGGCCGCAGCCGCCGCAGCGCCACCTCCACGACATGCCTGTTCTATATCCTTGAAGGACGGACGGACATGCCCGGGCACAACGCGGCGGCCGATTTCAACTGCCATGATCGGCGCCACGCCTTTGAGGAAAGCGATGATGACAACTCGCATGACCATGAGAAAAGCATGTTCTTCTTCTGCCGCCTTGCCCATGCGCGCCGCCATGGGGCCGACAAAACCATAGCAGAGCAGAATTCCCAGAAACGTTCCGACCAGGGCGGCGGCTACCTTATGGCCAATCTCTTCCGGCGGCCCGCCGAGTGCGCCCATGGTGATGACTACTCCCAAAACCGCGGCGACGATTCCGAGGCCAGGCAGCGAATCGGCCATCGTGCTGAGCGCTGAGACTGGCTGGCTCGCGCCGTGATGATGAACTTCCATATCGGCATCCAGCATCTGATCGAGATCGAAGACTTCCACGCCTCCGCTTACCGCCATCCGCATGGTGTCGCAGATAAATGCGGTCAGGTGGTGATTCTTGATAAAACCCTCGTATTTCGAAAACAGCTGACTTTTTTCCGGCTCTTCGATATCCGATTCAAGCGCCACCAGACCTTCCTTCCGCGCCTTAGTCAAAAGCTCGTACATCATCTTGAGGGAGTCGATATAGAACTGCTTGCTGAACTTGGACGAGCCGAACACTCCTCCCAGACCGCCGGCGATCTGCTTGAGGATGTGCATGGGATTGGCAATCAGCACCGTGCCGGCGGCGGCGCCTCCGATGATGAGTAGCTCGGCAGGCTGGACGAGTACCTTCAGATTGCCGTGTTCCATCAGATAGCCGCCGACAATGCAGCCGAACACGACCACGATTCCAATGATGGCAAACATAAAGCTCGACCTCGCTACCTTCCCGCGTTTGCCGCGCCAATGGCCCGGCCCGCAGCGGCGGCATGAGTTGGCTCCAGTCCGTTGAGCAGCGCGGCAAGCCTGTCTCCAGGCTGCGCGACCGTATACATCACCACTGCCTGCACGGGAAAACGGTCACCCCACCATGACACTTCGGAATGATTGATCAGGTTCCATACGCTTTCGGAAGCCGCCACCGTGGTGAGGGGATTTGCCGTGGGCAGTACGACAATGAATTCGTCTTCTCCCCAGCGCCCGATGAACATCTCGGGATCGAGACTGTGGCGCAGCGTAAAAGCGGCCGTGCGCAGGAAGGGAAGATGCGATTGGATGCCGTGCTTGGCGCGGAACTCATCCAACTCCAACACCCGAACCCGCAGCAGGCCGAAGCCTTTTCGTGACCGCTCCATTTCTGCCATGCATTCATTGAGAACGGCACGCGTGAGCTGGTGAGAAGGGATGCGGGTCGCTCGATCCATGCATCCATACATCGGAGGGTCGGAGGAGTCCTCGCGAGATCCAAACCACTCCTCGAACAGAACCATCGCTCCAATGACGGAGTCGTTGTGCTCGCGCATGGCTTTGGTCTGCACTCGCACCGCCACGCGATGACCTTCTTTGTGCCGAAAGTAGGCCGCAAACTGCTGAGCCTGCCCGTTATGGAGAGTCGCATTCACCGGGCTGTTTGCGCCTGTTAGAGGATGACCCTTGCGATCGCAGGGATCCAGCAGCGGCCCCGCTCCGTCTTCCCCCACAGCCTCATGGGCCAAATGGCCTACCAGTCGCTCGGCGCCGCGATTCCAGAACCGTATGCGACGATGACGATCGAGCAGAAGAACCCCGGCCGGCAGTTCCTCAAGCACGGAACGATAGAGTTCATGATTGTCGAAATGATCCCCGGGCATGGTTTGGCACCCGCCAAAAGAGATCATCGGCGCTTCCATGAAAAATCTTCAGGAGAAGGAGGTGCGGCAACCATCGCCCATTGCCTTCGGAGGGACAAGGCTCCGTTGCTGGGTTCAGGCCGCCGATCTTGCCCGCGAGCCCAGTACACGTACCAGTTCGTCGGCCTCAAATATCGGAGGCTGGCAGGAGAAGTTCGAACACACCACCGCAAATGCGCGCTTTTCTGCCAGCGGGCGAAGATGCGGAATCGTCTCCGCCAGTGCGGGCGGAAGGTTTTGCGCGACGGCTTTGTCGGCATCCATGCGAAGGATTGCCGAGTTCGGCAAGACCTGTTGCTGTGCCACGTGGTATAAAGCGGCTGCGGCGTCGTCATTTCCAATAATCACGACTTGAGTATGCGGTCTGAGGAAGCGCGCCACCGCAAGACCATACGTCGCCGCAAAGATGCCGTGCTGAGGCGCTACGCCCGCGTAGATCTGGAGCGTGCGCTCGGCACACTCGCGGTAAGAGGGTTCGTTCGTGTACTCGTACATCCGAAGCAGCGCAATTGTCGCGGCTGAATTGCCCGCCGGCGTGGGAGAATCCTGAAACGGCTTGCGCGTCGTTCCGAGAATTCCCAGCCGGTCGCCACCCACGTCTCGACTCGTGGCGGCCACGCCCTTTGCGGCCCTCTGCTTGTCAAAGAAGCCGCCTGCTTCGCGATCGTAAAATCCCGCGATCATGGCGTCGACGATCTGCCGCGCAAACCGGAAATAACTGAGATCGGCCGTCGCCTCATACGCATCCAGACAGGCGATCGCAGTAAACGCATAGTCATCAAGTACGCCGGGTGTCTCACGCCGCTCCGCGCCGGGATCGGAATAAGCGATGACGTGTCGCAAACTCGGAGCGGCGCCATCGCGGGAGAGGCCTTCGGCCAGCAGGCGATCGAGCGTGCGCAATGCGAAACGCCGGGCATCGTCAAGATGCAACACTTTGACCGCCCCGAGATAGGCTGATACCGCCATCGCATTCCATCCGGTGTACACGGTTTTGTCGACGTAGGGCGTGGGCCGCTCAAGGCGGGTGGCATAGAGCTTCTTTTTCGCCGACGCTAGTAATTCCTGCACGCGCTCTTCGATCAGGCCGAGCCGTCGCGAAATTTCGGCCACATCCGCCCGCACGTAGAGGACGTTTTTCGCCGGGTTGTGGTGCATCTCGCCGATCTCGCCGATGTCGTAGTGCAAGGTGGCGACGGCGGCTTCATCTTCAGTTAACGCGGCTCGCGCCTCGTCGAGCGTCCAGGTGAAATAGTCGCCGTCATCGTCCATGGAGTAATCGGCATCCTGCGAGGCGTAGAAGCCGCCGTGGGCACGGTCGCTCAGCCATTCATCCATCCATCGAATGATGTCGCGCGCAACCTCGGCAAAGAACCGTTCGCCTGTCGTTTGATGGGCGTGCACATAATTTTTCAGGAGTTCCGAGTTGTCGTAACTCATCTTTTCGAAATGAGGCACGAGCCAGCGCTCATCCACCGAATAGCGATGAAATCCACCGGCGAGCTGGTCGTACACCCCGCCACGTGCCATCTTTTCGAGCGTGGCGACGAAGACATGGCTCAACTCCTCGTTGCCGGTGCGAGCGTACTCTTCCATCAAAAGATCCAGCCCCGAAGGATGCGGAAATTTCGGCGCGCCGCCAAAGCCGCCGTTGCGCTCGTCGAACATGCGCAAAGCAGACTGGGTAATCGACTCGACGATCGACTCCGAAATTCTGACATCGCCCGCGGCGTACGACTCCGCGCGCGCAACCGCGCTTTCAACCATCGTTGCCTGCTCTAGAACGTCGCCATGCTTCTCGCGATAGGCCTGCGCAATCGACAAGAGCACGCGCCGGAAACTCGGGCGCCCATAGTGGTCTTGCGGCGGAAAGTAAGTGCCCCCATAAAACGGATTGCCGTCTGGCGTAAGAAACGCGGTCAGGGGCCATCCCCCCTGCCCACTCAAGGCATTCACTGCGGCCTGATAGCGGCTGTCAATGTCGGGGCGTTCGTCGCGATCGACCTTCATCGCAATAAAATTCTCATTCACGATCTTGGCAATTTCCGGATCGTCATACGATTCGCGATCCATCACATGGCACCAGTGGCACCAGACCGCGCCGATGTCGAGCAGAATCGGCTTGTTGTCGCGGCGCGCTGCGGCGAAAGCCTCCTCGCCCCACTCATGCCATTGGATGGGCTGGTGCATCGCTGACCGGAGATAGGATGAAGACGCGCGCGAGAGGGAGTTGAGGGGGGAGGACATCCGTAAAGGATATCGTGTGGGTCGAAATGTTGCAGAG
>DATJNC010000024.1:0-16241 GCA_035508395.1 Terriglobales bacterium
CGAATCAGAAATTCTCCAACTGGACCGACGTCGACGGCAGCTATTTGGTCACTGTGCCCACCAACGGTTCTTACCATGTGCAAGTACAGATGATCGCGTTTGCCCATAGCGAGAAAGATGTTGTGGTCGACGCTCAACATCCGGACGTGCAAGTTAACTTTGAATTGACCCTGCTCTCGCGCACGCAACAGGCGACTCCGCAACCGCGCAGGCCTGGGGCTGCAGGTGGTGGGCAGGGCTTTCAGCGGCTCGCCGAACTGCAGAATTCCGGCGCGCAGCAAGGTGGCGGTAATGCCCTCAGCGACGTCGTGCCTTCCGGTATGCCGGTCCCAGGGATTGATCCGAACAGTGCTAGCGAGTCGATCGCGGTTTCCGGCAACACATCCAATGCGTTCAACTCGATGAGCGGCGACCAACTCGAGCAACGCATCATTGACGCGCGTCAGCAGGGGATCGGATTCGGAGGGCCAGACGGAGGAACTTTCGGCGGAGGTGGCCCTGGAGGAGGCTTTGGAGGTGGGGGGCCCGGTGGCGGATTTGGCGGAGGGGGTGGCCACGGTGGCCCAATGATTATCGGAGGCCGCCGCGGATTCGACATCAATCGTCCTCATGGATCGATCTATTACGGCATCGGCGATTCGGCGCTCAACGCCTCTCCTTATGCGCTCGCCGGAGAGCCGCCACTCAATCCTGAATATGTGCGTCATAGTTTTGGCGGTTCTGTCGGCGGGCCGCTCAACATTCCTCACATTTATCACGGCGGATCCAAGACATTTTTCTTCGTCAACTACAACGGCAAGCGCGGCGAGAATCCGTTCGACCAGTTTTCGATCGTGCCGACCCTCGCGGAACGCCAGGGGCAATTCGCGCAGCCGATCACCGATCCGACCACGGGTCTACCATTTCCGTATAACTCGCAGTGCAGCTGTTATCAGATCCCGGGTAACCAGATCAGCCCGATTGCAACGGGACTCTTAGCGTATATTCCTACGCCGAATATCACGCCGCAGCCCGGCAACTTTCAAAACTTCCATTTCGTTACATCCGCCACCAGCGACAGCGATGATCTGAACGTGCGCGTCAACCATAGCTTGGGCGCAGCGCCCGCTAGAGGGCGCAGGTCGCGCGGGGCGCCGCGCAATAACCTGACCGTGGGATTTCACTATCACGGGGCGAGCAGCACCCTTACAAACCCGTTTCCCAGTGTTGGCGGCAACACAACCATTCGCAGCTTTGATGTGCCGGTAGGTTATGTTCGGACGATTGGCAAGCTGACTAACAGCTTTCGCGTGGATTTCAATCGCAGCCGAACCCGCACGCAAAATCTCTACGCGTTCAACAATGACGTGACTGGCAACCTGGGCATCACAGGCGTCTCATCGAATCCTTTTGACTGGGGGTTGCCGAGTCTCTCATTCAAGAATTTTGCCAGTTTGCAAGACATCAATCCGCAGCTGATTCGAAACCAGACTTACACTTTTTCCGATTACCTGGTCTGGAACCACGGCAAGCACACTTGGCGTTGGGGCGGAGATTTTCGCCGCGTTCAACTCAACACCGAAGCCAGCGGCAACGCTCGCGGCTCCTTTACATTTACCGGCGTCAATACTGGATTTGATTTCGCGGATTTCCTGCTCGGCTTGCCGCAGTCAACGTCGGTGCAGTTTGGTCAGAATAACTACTATTTTCGCGGCAACTATTGGGATCTTTATGCGCAGGATGAGTGGAAGGCTCGGGCCAATTTCACGCTGAATGCCGGTTTGCGATACGAATACGTTTCCCCGTTCACGGAACTAAACAACCTCATCGCGAACCTCGATCTCTCCCCTGCGGTGCTGAATCCAGCACTCGGAAATCCCGCCGTGTCCGTGATCGTACCCGGGCAACCGGGGCCGTACAGCGGCAGCCTGCCTTCCACGCTCGTGCGGCCAGATCGGAACAATATCGCCCCGCGAATCGGTTTTGCCTGGAAACCAAAACAATTCACCGTGGTGCGCGGCGGATACGGCATCAACTACAACACGGGGGCATATCAGACAATCGCGCAGAACCTCGCCTTTCAGCCGCCATTTTCGACCGCCGAGACCAACATCCAGACAAATCCAGGAGATCTGACACTTCAAAATGGTTTTCCGGCGCCGGCGCCGGGAAACATCACCAATAGCTACGCCGTCAATCCGAATTATCGCGTTGGTTACGTGCAGATTCGCAATCTCGATATTCAGCAGCAGATTCGGCCGACATTGCTGCTGAATCTAGACTACACGGGAACCAAGGGAACGGACCTGGACATCCTGGAAGCGCCAAATCGCACGCTCGCGGGCATTCGAATAGCAAATGCGCAGGCGTTCACCTTTGAAAACTCGGTTGGAGATTCCGAGGCCAATGCGGGATCGGTGCGGCTGCGCAAACGGTTGTCCAGCGGATTCTCTGTTGGCGGTATTTATACGTTTTCAAAATCGATCGACAACGCATCTTCGATAGGGGCCGGAGCAACCACCGGTTCCGGCAGCGGCGGCCTTGGAGCAGGCGGAACCGGCGCAGCGGGAGGCGGACCGACGGCCTCGGCGGGCAGCGGGGCGAATAGTGTGGCCCAGAATCCATTCGACTTGCGGGCGGAACGCGGCCTTTCGAGCTTCAACCAGACACACAGGTTCACGGGAGACTACCTGATTGAATTGCCCTTCGGACACGACAAGCGCTGGCTTAGCGGCAGTGGCGTTCCGCAGGCGATATTCGGCGACTGGCAGTGGAGCGGCGACTGGACGGTCGCTTCGGGCCCTCCGTTTACACCACGCATCATAGGTAATTTTGAGGAGGTCAACGGCGGCACAAATGGAACCCTGCGCCCGGATCTGGTGCCTGGGCAATCTGTTCAGCTAGGCAATCCGGCGATTGCTGAGTGGTTCAACACGGCCGCCTTCGTTCAACCGCCGAGTGGCGCGTATGGCAACGCCCGACGCAACAGCATCATTGGCCCGCCGACGCATGTGATCGATATGGCGTTCACAAAGATGCTGCCAATGAAGGAAGGGCGCGTGCTCGAATTTCGTGCGCAGTCAACCAACATCTTTAACATACCGAATTACTCCTCGATCGATACTTCGGTTACTTCGCCAACATTCGGTAGAGTTACAGCGGTTGGCGCGATGCGCCAGATCACGATGACGGCGCGCTTCCGGTTTTGAGGAATTTTAGATGAGTTCGACTTCAAACCAGTTCGGAAACAAGCTTCTGAGTGCATTGCTCGCGTCGACGATCGTTTGCGCGCCGCTGCCGGCGCAGCGGCCGGAAGATTATACGTTTCACGCCGAAAGCGAACTCGTGCTGGTGAACGTGACGGTCAGAGACCGGAGCGGCAATCCCGTGAAGGGCCTCAAGCCAGAAGATTTCACCGTCCTCGAAGATAACAAGCCGCAAAAAATCGTTTCATTCGACATCGAAAATATTGACGCAGTCGCCAATCAGAGTGTGGCGCAAGCCAAACCATTACAAGGCTTATCGATTCCGCAAACAACTTCGCCGGCGGCCGCCATCTCATCTGCACAATCGACGGACCAGTTCAAGGATCGGCGCCTCATTATTCTGTTTTTCGATCTTTCGGCGATGGAGCCCGATGAAATCGATCATGCCGTGACGTCCGCGGAACATTATGTCGATACGCAGATGGCCCCCGCCGATTTGGTCGCGATTGTCTCCCTTGGCAGTTCCTTGCTGGTCAATCAGGATTTCACCTCCGACCACGCGTTGCTCACCAAGCAGCTGCAGGCCTTCAACGCCGGAAGCGGCCAGGGATTTGAAGAAGGGACAACTGGATCGACCGAGGGCACTCCGGACACCGGGCAGCCGTTTACGGCTGATGACACGGAATACAACATTTTCAACACCGATCGCCGGCTTGAGGCCTTGCGTTCCGTCGCGGAGAAACTCTCCCATGTGCAGCAGAAGAAATCGCTCATTTATTTTTCCAGCGGCATGGATCGGACCGGAATCGAGAATCAGTCCGAGCTGAGAGCCGCGATCAATGCGGCCGTGCGCTCGAATATGGCCATTTACACGATGGACATGCGCGGCCTGCAGGCGCTCGTGGCCGGCGGCGAGGCGCAAAGTGCCAGCCTGCGCGGCACGTCCGCATATTCGGGTCAATCGATGATCAACGCGCTCAACTCCAACTTCACAACGCAGGAAACGCTCGTTACGCTGGCGAGCGATACGGGCGGCAAAGCCTTTCTCGATTCCAACGATTTCAGCCAGGTTTTCAAAGGCGTGCAGCAGGATACTTCGACGTACTATCTGCTTGGATATCGCAGCACGAACCCGGCCCGCGATGGGAAATACCGGCGAATTACCGTCAAGGTTAATCTTCCGGGCGTGAAGGTTGAAAACCGACGCGGCTATTACGCTCCGGCGGATTACCAGCACTCGACGAAAGAAGACAAGGAAGTCCAGTTGGAAGAGGAACTCGCTTCGGAACTGCCCACTACGGATCTGCCTCTCTACCTCGGCGTCGCTTACTTCCGGCTCGAGGCCAACAAATTCTATATTCCGATCTCGCTGGTTGTGCCCGGATCGCAAATTCCATTTACCCGAGCCAGCGATCGCGACAAGGCAACGCTCGATGTGATTGGCATGGTGCTCGATAACGAGCGCCATCCCGTGACGCGGATCCGCGACACGGTCAAGCTGGCAATTGACACCTCGTCTGAAGTCCGCAAGAAAAATGTGCAGTACGACACCGGGCTAAGCCTGCCGCCGGGAAAGTATCACCTGAAATTTGTCGTGCGCGAAAACCAAACCGGACGCATGGGTTCATTCGAAACCGATGTCGAGGTTCCCGATCTCAAGACGCAGCCGCTCAAGATGAGTTCGATCGTGCTCGCGAGCCAATTGCAACCAGCAAAAAAAGCCGACAAGATCAATCCCCTGATGCGCGACGGCTCGGAGATTATTCCGAATGTGACTCACGTCTTCACTTCGGCGCAGCATTTGCGGCTCTATTACGAGGTCTATGATCCAGGACGATCGAAGACGCCAGAGCCGTCACAAGGCGGCTTGGCGAAATCCGGCATTCACCTGCTGACGAACGTCGCGTTCTTTCAGGGCAAGGCGAAAGTGTTCGAGAGCTCGGTGGTCGAACTCACGGAGTTAAACGCGCGCGACCGGAAGGCCGGAGTCTTCCAACTCGATCTGCCTCTCACTCCGCTAAAGCCCGGATATTACACATGCCAGGTAAACGTAATCGATGATGCTGCGGGACAGTTCTTATTCCCGCGGGTGGCATTGCTGGTTCGGGCGGATAACAATGCCACGGCGCGACAGTGAGTCCGCCAGGATTTTTCGAAATTTCTGCGATCATTCGTAGCGCAATGCTTCGATTGGGTCCAGGTTCGCGGCACGCACCGCGGGGAACATGCCACTGGCGACTCCGACGAAGCCGAGAATGGTTGTGGCAATAAGAATTGTTTTCACAGAAACGATCAGCCGAATGTCTCCCGCCTCTCCATATTTGGCGAGCGCGCTATAAAGCGTGAGGCTGCCGACGGAAAACGAGACCACATACGACAGCAGAATTCCGCAAACCCCGCCGATGGCGGTGATCACCAAAGCTTCTGCCAAAAACTGAAAAAGGATGTCGCGCTTGCGCGCGCCCAGGGCCTTCTCCACGCCGATCTCCCGTGTTCGCTGTGTAACCGAGACCAGCATAATGTTCATCAACCCAATGCCGCCGATGCCGAGTGTCACCGTGCCAATAAAAGCCAGCAGGATCTTCAGTCCAATGGTCACCACGCCGAATTGTTCTAGCTGCTTTTGCGCGTCGAAAACAAACACGGCCCGCTCATCCGTAGATTTGAACCCATGTGCGTCGGCAAGCGAATCCCGAATGGATTTGACCACCTTCGTGTGGTCGAGGCCGAACGAATCGAGCCACAGACCGCCGACGTAGTGCGTGCTCTGCAGCGTATCCATCGAGTGGAATGGAATGTATACCGCACGATTATCGTCGTTATCGGCCTCCTGCATGCGCGGGTTCAACACGCCCACGACCTGAAAAACGACCCCATTAATGCGAATTTCTTCCCCGACAGCTGGCATTCCCGAAAAAAGTTTGTCTTTTGCTTCCGAGCCCAGCACGGCATACATGGCGTGGCTGTAGTTGTCCTGATCGTTGATAAACCGCCCGGAACTGACGCCTAAGTTCCAAATCTCCTGAAGACCGGGATCGATGCCAAAAGTAGTGAAGCTAAACGAGCGCGCTCCCGCCTGCACCGTAGTGGACATATCGAGCGCCCGTGAAACGTGTTTCACCAAGGGAACGATATTGCGAATCATCTCGACGTCTTCCTTCGTGAAGCGAATCTGGGTGCCGGCCTTGTTGCCTCCCGCCTGTTGCGAGGTGCGGCCCGGATAAATTCCAACTGCCGTCGAACCGTAACTGTCCCAGATGGCCTGAATGGCTCGCCCAAAGCCGTCTCCGTAAGCCAGCAGCAGCACAACGGTTGCAATGCCCCACGCCATGCCCAGCATGGTGAGCACGGTCTTGCGCAGATCGTGACGCATGGCGCTATAGGCCTGGCTGAGAATGTCCCGCACAAATACGCGACGGATGACCGAGGCGTCGTCTGCATGGGCGTCAGGTTTTTGGGCCTGCGTGGAAGGCGGTGGCTCAACAGTCGCCACTTCGGGACTCATGACTTATTCCTTCCTTAACGCGTCGACGGGCTGGAGAGCAGCAGCTTGCCACGCAGGGTAAAGTCCCGCAACAATGCCAGCGAACGAAAGCGATACCAAAGCCAAAACTGCGCTGGAAACAACCAGTGTTGGTGGATCCCAACCTTCTGGCGCGGGCAACTTGTGCAAAGCGGCCATCAGTGCCGCGGCGCCCGCAATGCCAATACCGCCGCTTAAAACAGTGAGGAACGCACCTTCAGTGAAGAACTGGAACATGATGCTGCGGTTGGTCGCGCCGAGCGCCTTGCGCAGACCGATTTCTCGGGTTCGATCGGCAACCGCGACGAGCATGATGTTAATAATCCCGATAGCGCCCAGACTGAGCGTGACCAGCCCGACGCTGCCGAGGAATACGTTCATGGCATCGAAGATCTTGCCGATTTGTTCCGCGGTGCGAATGCTGTCCCACTCGTCATAGGCGTCGGGAGTGTCATAAGGAAAGCCGTGGTTGCGCGCCACGACTTTATGCATCTCGATCCGGGCTTCTTCGTGAAGAGCGCGGGTCTTCGGTTGATAAACGATGGTTGAAATCGCGTTATTGATTTCGCCGACATTCAGCGGCGGAAAATATTGCCGCATGGTCGTAAACGGAATCAGGATGCGCAGGTTCACGTCGTTGTTGTTACCGTGGCCAATCCGCTTCAGTGTCCCGACAACCTGGAAGCGAACGCCATTCAATAGTACGGTGCTCCCGATTGCGGGACGGCCGGGAAACAACAGGCGCTTGGCTTCGTCGCCAAGGACCAGCACTTGCCGCTTCTCGGCCACGTCCATCTCATTAAGCCAGCGGCCGTCTTGCATCGGCAGATAGCGAATTTTGTCGTACTTGGCGAGCACTCCCTGAAGTTGGCCGCTGCTTTGAAAAAATTCGCTCACTGCGCGGACATCTCCGCGTGAAACCACCGGCGCCGCGGCGCGAATATCCGGGCAGTCGGTCAGCAAGTCTTGATAATCCTTATCGGTGAGATAGTAAGAGCGCATGCTGGTGAAACTGCCGTTCATGGCGGGCGCTCGGCCACCCCAGATGAACATCACGTCTTCGCCGAGTTCATTGAACTGTTTTCGATTCCCCGAGCGAAACCCTTCCCCGAGTCCTATGAGGAGCAATAGCGACCCTACGCCCCAGGCGATTCCAAACATGGTGAGGAACGACCTTAGTTTGTGCGTCCAAAGGGTCGATAGGGTCTGGCCGAAGATTTCAAGAAGAACTCGCACTCAGTTAATGATAGGAGAGCCGGGAAGGTTCGGAAAGTGTAATCAGAGCCCCCTTTAGCAGGCCGATGCCGGGAGGCGTGCGCACAGACAGGCCGCATTCTTAATCGAGTTCAGGCAGGAACCCCTTTCTCTTCGCTAGCTGACTATGCCTCGATTGAGGTACTTCCGCGTCCAGTCCAAGGTAGTAGCGGAAAAACCTTCTATTCGGTGATGTGCCAAGGAACGGATGTGTCGGATAGTAGCGACCGCCACAGAAAATTCCTTAACCGTGGTACCTATCGAGGAGGATGGCCGGCCATGTTTACCTTGGCAAAACGAAATTTGTTGCAGGACAAGCTGCGTTTGGCCGTGACTCTGACCGGAGTGATCTTTGCCGTCGTCCTCATCATCATTGAGCTGGGATTGTTTGTCGGCTTCGTCCGAACTACGTCCGCTCTTATCGATCACTCACAAGTGGACCTGTGGGTGACGTCCAACCACGTGCCTTATCTGGATCTCGGTGTTCCCCTGAACGAACGCAAGCTTTACCAGGTCGAAGCCGTGCCCGGGGTGGCGCGTGCCGACAAGTACATTGTTCGTTACACCCGCTGGAACCGCCTGGATGGCGGCCAAAATCAGATCGAGGTCGTCGGTTTCAATCCTGACTCCACTTGGGGCGGTCCCTGGAATGTGGTGCAGGGAAGCATCCACGACCTTAAGACTCCAGACGGAGTCATGATCGACGACGTCTACAAGAAAAAGCTTGGTGTGACCCAGATCGGGCAGGTGTTTGAAATTAACGGTCACCGGGCGCGCGTGGTTGGTTTTACCCACGGGATTCGCTCGTTCACGACTTCCCCTTGGGTTTTCACCAGCTTTCGCAATGCCCTGGATTACGCACCGCTGAACGACAACCAAACGACCTACATATTGGTCAGGGTGGAATCCGGCGCCCACATAGAACAGGTGCGGCAAAACATTCTGCAGCGCGTGGACGGCGTGGAAGTCTTAACGACCAGAGAATTCAGCCGCATGACGCAGAACTATTGGACCTTCACCACCGGGGCGGGAATCGCGATTCTGCTGGCGGCCGTGCTGGGTGTGATCGTCGGATTCGTGGTGGTCGCCCAGACCATCTACGCCACCACGATGGACCACATCAAGGAGTTTGGCACATTGAAAGCCATGGGTGCGCCGAACTGGTATGTCCAGAAAGTCATTCTCATCCAAGCCGGCATCAGCGCCGCCATGGGCTACGTCGTTGGCATGATGCTTAGCGGACTGATCGTCCGGTTCGGCCAGCCAGCCGGGGCCCCAATCCTGCTGAACTGGTGGATGGCCCTGGCAACTTTGGCCTTGACCTTGTTCATGTGCGCGGGAGCGGCCTTGATCTCCATCAACAAAGTAACTCGGCTTGATCCTGCCACCGTTTTCAAGGGATAACTTCAAAACGCGAGAAAGAGAGAAGCATCATGAACACGGCAATCATGGTAAGACAGGTTCGCAAGACCTACCTCGAGGGGGAGAGCGTCGTCCCGGCGCTCCACGGAGTCGACCTGGAAGTTCGTTCCGGCGAGGTCGTGGTGCTGATGGGCCCGTCTGGCAGCGGCAAGACCACACTCCTGTCGATCATGGGATGCATTCTCCGGACGTGTGCAGGCAGCGTCGAAATCGAGGGCCAGGAGGTCGCACATCTCGGAGAAAACGATCTGCCGCGCGTTCGCCGCGAGCACATCGGGTTCATCTTTCAGAGCTTCAATCTTTTTCCCACTCTGACCGCTGCTGAAAACGTCGAACTGGTGCTCGACGTGAAAGGAATCCGCGGCGCCCAGGCGAGAAAGCAGGCTCGTGAACTGCTTGATAGCGTCGGATTAGCCGAAAAGTACGACACCGTGCCGGCGAACCTCAGCGGTGGACAAAAACAGAGGGTGGCGATTGCGCGGGCTCTTGCCGGCGATCCCGGCATCATCCTGGCGGATGAGCCCACGGCCGCCCTCGACTCGCACACCGGACGCGCCATCATACAAATGCTGCGCGACTTAGCCCACCAACGGAACCGCGCCGTGGTCATTGTCACCCATGATCCGCGAGTCCTGGAGTTCGCCGACCGCACCATCTACATGGAAGACGGCAGGATCGTAAATGATGCCGTCGAGATGCCCGCATCCGCGCCGGGCGCGCGAAACGTCTCCTCTTCCTGCGGCTCCGTTCCCGCCAGAGTACCTGCATAGTGTTAGCTGGCCTCCCCCCGGCGGTACTAGGGATGGATATCCAAACGGCGGTAGCTAAAAAACCTGCTATTGCGTGATGTGCCCGGCGAGCGAATTCCGGCATAGTACCGACATCACGGGCCGCTAAAAGCGAATACAGCCTTAAGCACCACTGCTCGAGCCCGATTACATTTTTCATGGAGACGCTTGTGATTAAGAAACTGGCAGTCATCTTTGGTATCGCGCTGGCAGTCCTGACGATTACCGCGCAACTATTTTCGGCGGCGCGTCACACCGTGGATAACACTCATCGGGTAGTGCAACCCCTCGTCTCGTCCGACTGGATTGCAGGGCCAGGCCGCATCGAGCCCATCTCCGAAAACATCCAACTGGGTTCTCAACTCGCCGGCAAGCTGGCCGCGGTGACTGTCGCGGAAGGCGACCGGGTGCACATAGGCCAGGTGCTGGCCGTGCTGGACAATGATGAGTACCGCGCCCAACTGGCCTCGGCAGCGGCTCAGGTCCAGGCGAAAGAGGCGACCCTGCGCAAAGTCACCAATGGAGCCCGGACTCAGGAGCGCGACGAAGCCCTCGCCAGTGTCCGTGAGGCTCAGGCTATCATGGCGAATGCTGAATCGGATTTGACGCGTCGTCAGGGACTCTATCAAAGCGGAATCATTTCGCGCGAGGAACTCGAACACTACAATCGCGAGTTCGATGTAGCCAAAGAGCAGTATCAGGAAAAGTCAGACCATTACCTGCTGCTGAACACCGCTTCGCGGGAAGAAGACGTTGCCTTTGCCGAAGCCGACCTGCGACTGGCCCAGGCGAACGAAGCCGAGGCCAGCGCCAGATATGAGAGGACTTTCATCAAGTCTCCCATCGAAGGTGTTGTGCTGCGCACGCACCATCGCGTCGGTGAGAGCGTCACGAACTCCGCCACTACTCCCGATCCGGTGCTGACCATCGGCGACGCTCATCTGTTGCATGTGCGTGTCGACATCGACGAAACCGACGTCAACAAAGTCCGGGTGGGTCAGAAGGCATACGTCACCGCAGATGCCTATGGCCAGCAGAAAATCTGGGGCCACGTCGTGCAGATTGGCGAACTGCTAGGCCCGAAGACGGTCCGCACCGACGAGCCGACCGAGCGCATCGATCGCAAATTCCTCGAGACCGTCGTCGAACTCGAACCGGGCGCTCACTTGCCCATGGGGTTGCGCGTGGATGCATTCATCCTTACCGACGGCGAACAAACTGCGGCAGTCCTTCCCAGGATGTAATGGTTCACCTGGATAAAGTCCAGGCTGGTTCGTAGTTCGCAAGCGCCTTCGAAAGTTGGCGCTTTTTCTTTTACTGCCCAATTAGCGGGCGCAGACCTCAGAACTGCCAATATGGGGAAAGTAGGTAGCTGGACGGCCGCCAGCGCCGAACATTCTGTAGGCGAATTTCGAAGCTTCCCCCTATACTTAGCCTCCAGGCACAAGACCCTCGTCTGAAACGGCGGGTGACCGCTACGTAGGCGAACCCCAGTGTGAGTGGATTCGCGTGAGGAGTGCGATGCCGGTGCTGCCTTTGGGAAGAGAACTGCGTTTCCTCCGAGGAATGCTTGGGCTCTCTCTATTGCTCGCCTTCCTTGGTTGCGCTGCCCTCGCACTCGATCCCAGCCGTCAGATTTCGCAATATGGGCACACCGCCTGGCGGACGCAAGACGGCGACTTCAGCGGAACTCCACACGCCATCACACAAACCCGGGATGGATATCTCTGGATCGGGACCGAAGCTGGTCTGGTGGGGTTCGACGGAGTTCGATTCGTCCAGTGGACGCCACCGGCGGGCAAGCGCCTTCCCAGCCGCCAGATATATTCCCTCCTGGGCAGCAGCGACGGCAGTCTGTGGATAGGGACGGACCAAGGCTTGGCTCGTTGGAAGGATGGAAACCTCTTCGATTATCCCGCCGCAGCTGGATTTGTGGAGGCGATCTTGGAAGGCCCACAAGGCACCATCTGGATCGCTCGCTCCCAGGTTGGGATGCATAAAGAAGGCGGACTTTGCGAAATCACGGATTCAGCGGTGCGCTGTTGGGGGCCGGCGGCAGGTATTCCTTTTATCTACACGCAGGCGGTTGCGCGCGATGCCTCAGGCAATCTGTGGGTGGGAAGCTCGACCGGAATCTGCCAGTGGAATCCGCAATCGAAGAAGGCCGATCCTTATCTCCCCAAGGAACTGGAACGCTCCAGAGGACTGCAGGGAGTGAGCGCGATTGTCCCAGACGCTGCCGGGGGTTTGTGGGTGGGCATGAGCTGGATAGGAAAAGGCCTTGGGTTACAGCATTTCGAGGCCGGCTCATGGAAGGACTTTGTTGCACCCGGCTTTGACGGCACCAAAGTGAAGGTCAGCGCCTTGTTGATGGATCGCGATGGCGGACTCTGGGTCGGTACCGATAACGATCAGCTTTTCCGAGTCTACAAGGACAAGGTCGATCGCTTTGGCAGCCCGGATGGTCTATCCAGTGATGCGGTCAACAATCTTTACCAGGATCGAGAAGGCGATGTATGGGTAGTTACAACGAAGGGGATCGACCGCTTTCGCGATGTCGCTGTCGCTACCTTTTCGAAACGTGAAGGCCTGACTTCAGAAGAGGTGCAATCCGTGTTGGCAGCGCACGATGGGACGGTGTGGATCGCAAATGCGGGTGCTTTGGATTCCTGGCGGGATGGCAAGTTTTCGGCAATATCGCAAGGACACGGATTGCCCGGCCGCCTGGTTACTTCGCTGTTTCAAGATCATGCGGACCGTTTGTGGGTTGGCATCGACGGCGGGCTGACGGTTTACGAACACGGAGAATTTCGGCCAATCAAAAAACCGGATGGAAGTCCCCTCGGAATCGTGACGGCGATCACGGAGGATACCAATCACGACATCTGGGTGGCAGTTACGACCCCGGAACTCATCCACATTCGCGATTTGAGGGTGAAGGAGGAACTCGCGCCGTCACGGATTCCGCGCGTCCGTTCGCTTGCTGCGGATCCCAAGGGGGGTATCTGGTTAGGACTGGATACGGGAGACCTGGCCCGATACCGGCAAGGCCACCTGGAAACTGTTTCCACAATTCATTCTGCAAGCGCCGGCGGGATTACGAACCTCCTCGTCGATTCCGATGGTTCGCTATGGGCATCTACGGGCGACGGTCTGGTGCGCTGGAAGGCAAACCGCATCGACACCCTGGGGCCTCGCAACGGACTGCCCTGCTCGTCAATCGCGGGACTCGTCCCCGACGATACAGGCACCCTCTGGCTGGACGCGTCATGCGGATACATTGGGATTGCTCGCTCGGAACTCGAAAACTGGTGGCAGCAAACGGAGTATCAGGTCAAGACACGTCTGCTCGATTCTCTTGATGGCGCTCAGACCGGCCGCACGCATTTCCGGCCGACGGCTTCGCGAGCAAATGACGGCAAACTCTGGTTCGCCAACCAGACCATCCTGCAGGAGTTCGATCCCGGCCATCTTCGCCGCAACGAAGTGCCACCGCCCGTGCAGGTTGAGCGGGTCATCGCCGACCACAAAGTCCATGACGCTGGGGATGAAGTCAGGCTTCCTCCACGGACGCGCGATCTGGAAATCGACTACACGGCGCTCAGCCTGGTCGCTCCGCAAAAAGTTCACTTTCGCTATCAGTTGGAAGGACGCGACGATGATTGGCAGGACGCGCAGGGCAGGCGGCAAGCTTTTTACAGCGATCTCGCGCCCGGAAGGTATCGGTTTCACGTCATCGCCGCCAACAACGATGGAGTGTGGAATGAAACCGGCGCGGCCATGAACTTCACTGTCCTGCCGGCTTACTATCAGACCACCTGGTTCCAAGTGCTTTGCCTCGCCGTCGTTGTATTTCTGTCATGGCTGTTCTTCCATCTTCGCCTGCGGCAAGTGGGCGCCCGCATGCAAGCCAGACTGGAAGAGCGTCTTGCCGAACGCGAGCGCATTGCGCGTGACCTGCACGACACCCTGCTGCAAGGCATTGCCAGCGCGCACATGCAGCTTGACGTGGCCAACGATCGCCTGCCGCCGGACTCTCCTGCCAAGCCGCTCGTGCAACATGTGCTCGAACTGATGAAGCAGGTGAGCGAGGAAGGACGGCGGGCGATCCGCAGGCTGCGATCCCCCACTCCGGAAGTCGACAATCTCGAGCAAGTGCTTTCGCGCGTGCAGGAAGAATTCCCGGCAGGAAGTGCGGTGGACTTCCGGGTCGTGGTGGAGGGCAAGCCCAGTCCACTGCACCCCCTCATTCGCGACGAGGTTTGCCGCATCGGCCGCGAGGTCCTCATCAACGCCTTCCGTCACGCGAACGCCACCAGAATCGAAGTTGAAATCGAATATGCCCCGCGCTCGCTGGAACTCACGGTAAGAGATGATGGCGCCGGGATCGACCCGAAGGTGTTGCAGACCGGGCGCGAAGGCCACTGGGGACTCTCGAACATCCGCGAGCGGGCGGAAAAGATCGGCGCAAAACTGGACCTCCTGAGCCGTCCGGGCGCCGGAACCGAAGTACAGCTTATAGTTCCAGGCAAGGTCGCATTCCAATCCACAAAATCCAAGCCTTTGTGGCGATGGTTGAACCGATGGTTTGGCGCCAGGGCCGAGAGCGATATCTCCATGCCCAGGGAGTGAGGGTTCACCATGAGCGACGAGACCCGCATTCGCGTTATGACGGTCGATGACCATCCCCTGCTGCGAGAGGGGATTACAACACTGATCAACAGCCAGCCTGACATGCAGATGGTCGGCGAAGCCTCGACCGGATTGGAAGCGCTCGAGCGCTTTCGTAAATTGCGCCCCGACATTACGCTGATGGATCTCCGGCTTCCCGACAAGAGCGGCATCGACGTGATGATGGCGATCCGTAGCGAGTTCCCCGAGGCGCGCATCGTGATGCTCACCACTTCCGAGGGTGATGTCGAAATCCAGCGTGCGCTGGCTGCCGGCGCGCAAGGTTACATCCTGAAGAGCATGCCGCCGAAGGAAATGGTAGAAGCGGTTCGCATCGTACACGCCGGCAAAAAGCGCATTCCGCCGGCCATCGCAGCGCACTTGGCTGAGCACTATGCCGACGAGGACCTGACCTCGCGCGAAGTTGAGGTCCTGCAGCAGATCGCCGAAGGCAATCGCAATCGCGACATCGCCGACCGGCTATTCATCTCCGAAGAGACCGTGAAGGTGCACATCAAGCACATTATGGAAAAACTCGGCGCCAGTGACCGTACCCAGGCCGTGTCCATCGCCCTTAAGCGGGGAATCATTCATTTGTAAGGGTTTTCGTCCTCGCCCGAATACCAAAAAAGAGTTATACGAAAATTCCGAAGCTGAGGGATTTCTTTTACTTTCCGACAGGCTAATCTCCTCAATGGCGGGCCACCCCCGCCACTAGCGAGGAGAGAGCGTGGCCAGACTGTACTCAGGATTTCCAGGAAAAGCGGCCGGGGTTGGGCTGCTGTTGCTGCGGATAGCAGTCGGTGGGACCGTCGGTGCGGTTCTTGCCGGCGGTCCCACATGGCAGCAGGCCAAGCCCATCGGCGTCGCCGTTGCTGTCTGCCTGCTCGTGATCACGAGCGGCGCCTGCATTGTTTTGGGCTTCCTGACTCGAATCGCGGCCGTCTTTTTGGCCGGCCTGGCTTCGACCGTCGTCTATTTTTCCACGGCTGCGTCTTCCGTTGGCTTAATGCACAGTCGCACTTTGGGCTTCAATCTGGTTCTCATTGCCCTCGCCATCGCTTTCCTCGGTCCCGGAGCCTTCTCGCTTGACGCCGTACTCTTTGGACGGCGTCGGGTCATCATTCCCCGTCCGTCGGCTTCCTCAGGACGGTGACTCGCGTGTCGGGTTTGTTCAATCAAACCCAAAATGATTTGCATGTTTTGGTGGAATGCGAGTCTCAATCCCCGGTGATGACGAAGGCGCGCTTGGGGTTCGATCAATCTCAGGCAGGGTCATGCCTGGTACGTGCCGGTCGCAGAAAGCCACGAGAACCAATGGCAAGCGGAGTTGAAAGAGGTGGCAGAAAGGATTGGTCGGGGAGAGAGGATTTGAACCTCCGACCCCCTGGTCCCGAA
>DATJNC010000025.1:0-8384 GCA_035508395.1 Terriglobales bacterium
GCTCCCGGTGATATCAAGAATTCCCGCAATCGCGGCAATGACAGCAACCCGGCCAGGAAGCGGACCTAGCAACCGGCCAAATGCCACAAACGCCAGAGTCACCGCCAGCGAGGCAAAGCGCGAATAGACTGCGATCCACCACGCCGAGCCGCTTCCCGCCTGATGAACACAAAGATAGAATCCGGCGAAGCCGCAACCGGCGAGCACGGCGGTCAACAATCCTTCGGGTCTTCCGCCATTCTCGGTGCGGGAGATCAGCCAAACGCCAATACCTGCGAGGACGAAGCCGACGCCGTGTCGCCATCCCGGAAATCCTTCGGAAAACGACGTGACGATGGTCGGAATTGCCGCGCCCAGTACGGCCGCGACGGGCGCAATCAATCCCATCTTGCCGCTGGCCAGCGCACGATAGAAGAAGGCAAGCGCGCAGCCACCCATCGCCCCAGCTGCGAACGCCCATCCCATGCTGCGGCCTTCGGGAAACGGCAATCGGTCAGCCAGCGCGAGCGCGGCGGCGAAAACCATCGCGGAGAGGTGTGCCGCGGACGTGAACAGAAATGCGTTGGCGCGGCGCGAGCCGAATCCGCCAAGAAAGTCGCTCGTTCCCCAGACGCCGACAGCGGTCAGGCTGAGACCTGCAGCTACGTGAGAAGCAGAAATGGACACGGGAATTTGAGATTAGCACGACAGGCGCGCACGAGTGATCCGCGGCCATTCATTATTCTGGCTAGCAACAAAGACTGCTATGCGGTCACTGCCTCCGGCTCGGTCTTCCCTGCCAGCAACTGACGCAAGACATACTGCAGGATCCCGCCGTTCGCGTAATACAGCGCTTCTTGTGGAGTATCGATTCGCACAATTGCCTGGAACTCGCGCGGCTTTTCCCCGTTCCCGCTGCCGCCCTGCACCCGCACGGTGATTTTCCGCCCGGCCGAGTATTTCTCAATCACGTCGCGAATGCCGTCGATCTCGAATATTTCGGAGCCCGTAAGCTTCAGCGACTCGGCATTCTCTCCCGGCAAGAACTGGAGCGGCAGAATTCCCATGCCGACCAGATTCGATCGGTGAATGCGCTCGTAGCTTTCCGCGATCACGGCGCGGACGCCCAACAGCCGTGGACCCTTCGCCGCCCAATCCCGCGATGAACCCGAGCCATATTCCTTGCCCGCGAGAATCACCAGCGGAACGTTTTCCGCGTGATATTTTTCCGCCGCGTCGAAGATCGACATTTCCGCGCCATCGGGCAAGTGGCGCGTGAATCCGCCTTCGGTTGAAACCATTTTGTTGCGCAGACGGACATTTGCGAACGTGCCGCGCACCATCACTTCGTGATTGCCACGCCGCGATCCATAAGAATTGAAGTCCGCGGGCTGCACGCCATGCGCGATCAGATACTTCCCTGCCGGACTGTCTTTCTTGATCGAGCCTGCCGGAGAGATGTGATCGGTCGTTACGCTATCGCCGAGTACGGCCAGGACGCGCGCACCCTTGATGTCGTCCACCGGCGAGGGCTTCAGCGCCATGTCATCGAAATACGGAGCCTGCCGGATATACGTCGACTTCCGATCCCACTCGTAAGTCTCGCCGCGTGGCACCGGCAGCGAGCGCCAGCGCTCATCGCCCGCATAGACTTCGCCATAGCTCTTGCGAAACATGTGCGAGTCGATCGCCTTCGCCATCGTCTGCTCAATTTCCTGCTGCGTCGGCCAGATGTCGGCGAGGTGAATATGTTCCTTGTGCTTGCCCACGCCGATCGGTTCTTTGCGCAGATCGATATCGATCCGCCCCGCCAATGCGAACGCGACCACCAGCGGCGGAGACATCAGGTAATTCGCGCGCACCTCGGAATTGATTCGGCCTTCAAAATTTCGATTGCCCGAAAGCACCGAGGCCACGACGAGGTTTTTTTCTTCGATCACCGCCGACACTTCTGTCGGCAGCGGACCCGAGTTCCCGATGCACGTGGTGCAGCCGTAGCCTACGAGATGAAACTTCAACTTTTCGAGATACGGCATCAGCCCGGCGGTTTCGAGGTACTCTTTCACCACTTTCGAACCCGGAGCAAGGGACGTTTTCACCCAGGGCGCGACCGCCAATCCTTTTTCAACCGCCTTTTTCGCCAGCAATCCCGCCGCAATCAGCACCGATGGATTCGAGGTATTCGTGCAACTTGTGATCGCCGCAATTACGACGCTTCCGTGCTTGAGCGATTTTGCTGCATTTGCTGGGACATGTTCTTCGACTTTCGGATCTTCCACTCCCACCGCGGCTGGAAATCCGCCCTCCTGCATCCACCGCGCCTCGTTGGCGGTCGGCCCCGCGTTCGCCGCGGGCGATCCGGGTTTGGGAGGCTTGACCAACGACGGCAGCGCCTTTTCAAACGACTCACCGGCCTTCGAGAGCACCACGCGATCCTGCGGACGCTTCGGCCCGGCGAGGCTCGGCTCGACGGTCGAAAGATCGAGGCTCAACAACTCGGAGTATTCCGCGGACTCGGTGTGCGCATCGTGGAATAGTCCCTGCTCGCGCGCATAGGCTTCGACGAGCGCGATCAGTTCATCGCTGCGGCCGGTGAGCTTGAGATAGCGGAGGCTCTCTTTATCAATCGGAAAAATTCCGCACGTCGCTCCATATTCAGGAGCCATATTCGCGATGGTGGCACGATCGGCCAGCGGCAGATCCTGCAGCCCCGGCCCGAAGTATTCGACAAATTTGCCGACCACTCCATGCTTGCGGAGCATTTCGGTGATGGTAAGCACGAGATCGGTCGCCGTGGCACCCTCACGCAGCCGCCCCGTCAGCTTCACACCCACCACCAGCGGAATCAGCATGGAAACCGGCTGCCCCAGCATCGCCGCCTCGGCTTCAATTCCGCCGACACCCCAACCGAGCACGCCGAGCCCGTTGATCATGGTCGTATGCGAATCGGTTCCCACCAGCGTGTCAGGATACGCCGTACGCTTGCCGCCCCCTTCGTGCACGAATACCACGCGTGCCAGATATTCGAGATTTACCTGGTGAACAATGCCGGTATCCGGGGGGACAATCGCCAGATTGCGGAAACCCGTTTGCCCCCATCGCAAGAACGCGTAGCGCTCCTTATTGCGCTGGAACTCGAACAACGCATTCATGTCGAACGCGCCCTCCGATCCGAACTCATCCACCTGCACCGAGTGATCGATCACCAACTCGGCTGGCTGGAGCGGATTAATCAGGCTGGCATCGCCTCCCAGCCGCCGCATCGCATCGCGCATGGCGGCGAGATCGACCACCGCCGGCACACCGGTGAAATCCTGAAGCAGCACGCGGCTGGGCGTAAAGGCAATTTCCTTTTCCGGCTTTGAATTCTTGTTCCATGCGGCCAGCGCGCGAATTTCCTGCGGAGTCACGTTGCGCCCATCCTCGGTGCGCAGGAGGTTCTCGAGCAAAATGCGCAGTGAAAATGGCAGATGCCTGGTCGAGATTCCCTGCTTATCGAGCGCGTCAATGCGATAGATCTCGTATTCTTTGTGGCCGACTTTGAAGGTTGCGCGGGCGCCGAAACTGTTGGCTGACATGATGGCCTTTCTGAGACGAAGCTGATCTGAAACAAATCTGACCTAAAACAAGTACGCAATGTTGAGTCAAACCGACACAGGAGGCTGTGATCGGAATCACACCCCGAAGTTCTAGTTTATTCCTTTTGCAATCGGCTTGCGCATCGCTCGCCCGCAAACTGCTCGTACATTACACTCCACGGTATGCAAACATTGGTTTACGTTGCGCTGGTGGTTCGCGACTACGACGAAGCGATCGATTTCTATGTGAATGTTCTCAATTTTCGCTTGATTGAGGATACGCGCCTGAGCGATACCAAACGCTGGGTTCTGGTCGCGCCGCCAGGCTCACAGGGCACGTGCCTGCTGCTGGCAAAGGCGGTTGGCGCAGAGCAGGAGAGCCGCATCGGCAATCAGACCGGAGGCCGCGTGTTTCTCTTTCTCTACACCGACGACTTCTGGCGCGACTATCGCGAACTGACCGCGCGCAACGTCAAGTTCATTCGGCCGCCAGCGGAGGAAACCTATGGCACCGTCGCCGTTTTCGAAGATCTCTACGGCAACAGGTGGGATTTGCTGCAGCTGAAACATCCTCCAATCGCGGGCTGAGGCAGCCGCTCCGGCGTGGTTTTAGGGCGGAGAACTCGGGAAAGCGATCAGCGAATAGCGAGCAGCGGTTTTTTATTTTGCCTTCAGCAGCAGTACCGGAACATCGATACTATGCCGGACTCGCGTGGCCGTGGCGCCGAGAAAAACGTCGGCGAGAAAGCGATGGCCGTGTGTGCTCATGGCCACCAGATCGCATCCTTTTTCCTGGACCCACCTGATGATTTCCTTTGCGGGCTCACCGTAGGCCAGCTCGGCTTCGGCGGGAATGCCCGCTGACTGAAACTCCACGCGGACTTTTTCGAGATAGGTCGTGTCTTCGGAAATCTCGCGGCTCACAGCATCGCGCCCATAGGTGCGCGCCGCCCAACCATCCGCGACATGGAGCAACACAAGACGACTATGCGCCAGCCTGGCCAGTTGCTTCACGTGTTCAATGATCGCGCGGTCGGTTTCCGTTCCGTCGAGCGTCACCAGAATTTTGTCGTACATGAGAATGTCGGAGTTAGTTTTCGACTCGGCGCGAATCGCGCCCGGCTTTCATCAGCCAACAATCACTTGCCATGCAGCTTTCACCGATTCCGGCAGGCCATATAGATCCATGGCGGTGATCAGGATAGCACTGCCCCAGCCTGTAGCCAGCAGAAACCATCCAAGCTTCCACGCGCCCATGCGCTCGCGCGAACTGGTGAACTGCAGCAGCGGAAACATGGCAAAGGGCAGCTGCAGCGCGAGCACTACCTGGCTCAACGTGAGCAGATCGGTCACGCTGGCATCTCCCCGCAACCCGATGATCAGCACTGCCGGCAAGATCGCAAGCGTTCGCGTGATCAGCCGCCGCACCCACGGCTTGAGCCGCCAATGCATGAAGCCTTCCATCACCACCTGGCCAGCCAGCGTGCCTGTGATCGTGCTGCTTTGCCCGCTCGCCAGCAATGCGACTGCAAACAGCGTGCTGGCCGCGACCGTTCCCAGCAGCGGAGCGAGAGTCAAGTACGCTACCCTAATCCAATCGCTATTCGCGCTGAACGTGACCACATGGCCACCCGCGACCGTCACGCTCTGCTTGCCGTAAAAGACCATGGCCGCGAGCACCAGAATTGCGGCATTGACGAAGAAGGCAATCGTGAGCGCGACGATCGAATCGATGGTGTTGAACTGAATCGCCCGCCGGATCGACGGTCCGTCTTTCTGAAATTGACGGCTCTGCACCAGCGCCGAATGTAAATACAAATTGTGAGGCATCACGGTCGCGCCAATGATGCCGATCGCGAGATACACCATGCCCGCCTGCCCAAGATGCGGCAGGATCAGCGCACGACCCATCTCCAGGAAGCTCGGACGCGTCTGCTCCAGCACAAAAATTTCGAGGAAGTAGCAGACCGCGATGGTCGCAATCAGTACCAGCACGACGGCCTCGATCGTCCGCATGCCAAACTGCTGCAGTGCCAACAGGAGAAGAACGTCCAGCCCCGTGATAATCACGGCCCAAAACAGCGGAATATGAAACAGCAGATTCAGCGCGACGGCGCTCCCCAGCACCTCGGCCAGATCGCAGGCCCCGATGGCAAGTTCGCTCATCAGCCAGTTCGGCCAGCGCGTCCACTTCGGATACCAGTCGCGGCAGCACTGCGCCAGATCTTTTCCCGTGACCACGCCGAGCCGCGCCGAGATGACTTGCATGAAAATCGCCATGAGGCTGGCGAGGCCCACGACCCACATCAATCCATATTTGAATTGCGCGCCGGCTTGCAGGTCGGTTCCCCAGTTTCCGGGATCCATGTAGCCGACGCTGACCAGAATCGCCGGACCTACGAATGCGCGCCACTGTTGCCAGAATCCGGCCCGATGATGTGGGACTTCGATCGTACCGTGCACACCCTCCAGCGACACCTGACCGGGCGTGCCGAGGGCGGCATCAGCCTCGACGGCCTGACGATAAACTCGCGCAACGTTGCTATCGCCCGATTGTGTCATCTCTGAGCGAACCGAAGTCGACCAAGCGCCCGCTAGCCGGGTTCCCGGGGGTTGTGCGGGGTGGCGTGATTGGGCACGTTGGGCGGTGAAAAGAAGCTACGTATCCTGTGTGAGGCTGCCCCACGGCTTGCACTCCACGTCAACCAGAATACACGAGATTACATTAACTGCAGTTAAATACCTGGCTCGCCATTACGCTTGTGACACCCAAATTTTTTCTGCCGCGGACCGGCCCAGCACGACACCACGGGTCCCGGTCTTGATGGAAAGCGTCTTGTCGTAATTCCGCTCGAGCAGGTTCAGCTTCGCTCCGGGCCGAATGCCCCGCGCCTGCAGGAACTCCAGGAGATGCCGGTCGCGCTCATAAATCCCACTCACTCGATAAATTCGGCCCGGCTCCGCCTCGGAAAGCAACTCGAGCCCGCGCCGGCGTCGGCTTGCCGGACCTTCCATTTCGCTCAGATTCCCATGGGGACAGGGCTTTCCTCGCCCGAGCTTTGCTACCAGCTTTGCCTCAAATGCCGGCGAAACGGCGTGCTCCAGCCGCTCAGCTTCGTCGTGCACCTGATACCACTCCATCCCGAAAATCTCCGTGAGCATGCGTTCAATCAGGTGATGACGCTCGGTGAGCTTGCGCGCAATCCTGCGGCCGGCGGCGGTCAGGCTGACGCGGCCTTCGGTATTCACACGCACCAGCCCGTCTTTCTTCAATCGCCGGACGGCCATCGTCACCGCGGGAGGCGACACATTCAACCAGTGCGCCAGCGTGGCCGAGATCACCGTCTCGCCTTCGCCCTCTGCCTCAAGAATGGCCTTCAAGTAATCTTCTTTGGAAACCGTGATCATTTGTGAAGCATTATACGGCGAGGTTAAACGTGGTTAACCAACGTCAAAAGCAGGGGACACAATGAAGAGACAGCCAGAATGAAAAACTCATGGGGGTAAGCACTACCGCTCGGCCGCGCGAGATTTGACTTCTGCAATCTGACTTCTGACTCCTGCAATGGTAGGATCGAACCTTCCCAACAGCTTCCCTGTTTGACACATCTCGCTCCCGCCCCTACCCTGAAATGTCCCAATGTCCAGTTCCATGACAATTCTCGTTCTCGGCGCGGGCGGACGCGAGCACGCGCTTGCGTGGAAGCTGCGGCAGTCGCCCCGAGTCGGCAAGGTCTACTGCGCGCCCGGCAACGGAGGGATCTCGGAGGATGCCGAATGCCTGCGCGTCGATCTCAACAGCCTGGAATCGATGGTCGCTCTGGGCAATCAGCTTCAACCCGATCTGACGGTCGTTGGCCCCGAGTTGCCGCTCATGCTGGGAGTGGTCGACGAATTCACCCGACGTGGCTGGCGCACCTTCGGACCCACGCAGGCCGCGGCCAGACTGGAGTCGAGCAAGAGTTTTGCCAAGCAATTTCTGCAGCGCCACCGCATCCCGACAGCGAACTATGCGATCTGCAATTCGCCGGACGAGGTGCGCGATGCACTCGCCCACGTTCACGCGCCTGTCGTCGTCAAGGCCGACGGCTTGGCGGCGGGCAAGGGCGTCGTGATCGCCAAAACAAAAGATGAGGCGGCCTCGGTCGCGAACGACATGCTCAGCGGGCGCATGCTCGGACCGGCCGGCAGCCGCGTGGTCGTCGAGGAATTCCTGCAGGGAGACGAACTCTCATTCCTCGTTTTCAGCGACGGCGAGCGGGTTGCGCCTCTTGTTGCCGCGCAGGATCACAAGCGGGTCGGCGATGGCGATACCGGCCCCAACACGGGAGGCATGGGCGCCTACACGACGAAGACGATCATTGATGACAAGATGCGCGACTGGCTTGTCACACACATTGCGCGGCCCGTGGTCGCCGGCATGAAGGCCGAAGGCGCTGAATATAAAGGAGTGCTGTATTGCGGATTGATGATGACGGCGCGCGGCCCCATGGTGCTGGAATTCAACTGCCGCTTCGGCGATCCGGAGACGCAGCCGATTTTGATGCGGCTTGAAAGCGATCTGGTCGAGGCCATGGAGGCATCGATTGACGGCCGCACGAGCAACGGAGATTTCCGGTGGTCGGACGACGCAGCGGTTTGCGTGGTGATGGCTTCCGGGGGTTATCCGGGAGCGTTTGAATCGGGAAAGAAGATTAGCGGCTTAGGCGAGGCTGCGAGGCTTGAGGGAATAAAGATCTTTCACGCCGGAACGTTAGAGCGCGATGGCAATGTTTATACCGCAGGAGGACGCGTGCTCGGCGTAACGACGCGCGCGGCCGATCTGCA
>DATJNC010000026.1:0-20151 GCA_035508395.1 Terriglobales bacterium
GCTAAAGCCGACAATTCAAAGCATCGCTTATCGCAGCGCTGAAGCGCTGCGCCACCCAAAATCAAGAATCCCAGCACCGTGTGAACCCTACAGCACGTGACATCAGCCCAGCAAGTTCAGGAACTGGGTGGGCAGGTCGAATCCCGGGAACACAGCCTTCAAATCTTTGTTGCCCAGATAGCGGGAGACGACTTCGCTGAGGACGGCGCGGAAGTCGGTGGTGATGGCGAGGTCGCGGCCTTCGTAGAGCTGCGATTGGTCGAGGCCGGGCCAGCGGCCGTAGACGCGGCCTCCGCGGACGGGCCCGCCGAGGACGAACATGACGTTGGCGTGGCCGTGGTCGGTGCCGCGATTGCCGTTTTCGCGCGCGGTGCGGCCGAACTCCGACATGGTGACAACGACGGTGTCTTCACCGAGCGAGCCGAGATCGGTCCAGAAGGCGGCGATGGATTGCGAGAAGTCGCCGAGGACGTTGGCGATCTGACCCTGCGTCGAGCCCTCGTTGACGTGGTGATCCCAGCCTCCGATATCGGCGAAGGCGACCTGCACGCCGACGTTCGCCTTGATGAGCTGGGCGAGCTGGCGCAGGCTGTCGCCGAAGCGTCCTTTGGGATAGTTGGCGCCGGCGGCGGGCGTGTACTTGGAAGGGTCGGCGGTCTTGAGCATTTTGACGGCGTCGAAGGTTTCGCGCCCGGTGCCGTGGAGGACGGTGTCTACCGAACTCGAGTACATGGCTTCAAAGGTGTTCGAGATGGGCTGGACTTTGGGATTGTTGCCGCCGACGGAGAAGTCGTTGAGGTTGTTGATGGCGACGGCGGGTTCGCGTCCGGAGAGAATGCGCGGGAGCGAGGGGCCGAGAGCGATGGCGCGGAAGGCGGAGGCGTCAGCAGAAGAACTGGTGGCCGACGGTACAGCCGATATCTTTGGGGCGGGCAGTTCGCGCAGGCAGCGGTTGAGCCAGCCGTCGTCGGTGGTTTTGAGGCCGGGAGTGCCGGATTCCATGAAGTCTTGCGCGTCGAAGTGGGAGCGGGTGGGATCGGGCGAGCCGGAGGCGTGCACGATGGCGAGGTGCTTCTGATCCCAGAGCGGCTGGAAGGAAGACATTGCGGGGTGCAGGCCGAAGAAGCCGTCAAGATCGAGCACGGATTGTTGCGGAATATTGATGGTGGGCCGCATGGCGTAGTAAGCGGGCTCGGCGTGGGGGACGACGATGTTGAGACCGTCGGCGGCTCCGCGCTGGAAGATGACGACGAGGCGCCTGGCGCGGGTGCCGGGATCGGCGGCTCCATAGGCGGCGCGGGTGAGGAAGCTGGGAAGAGCGGCGGTGCCGATGGCGGCGAGAGCGCCGTTGCGGAGGAAGATGCGGCGAGTAATGGGCATCAGACTGCTCCTTGCTAATCGCTATTCGCTGATCGCTACTCGCAAAACCATCTTCGGTGGCGAGTAGACGATTGCTAACCAGCAAAAATCAACTGCAGATCCCTCGCTCCCAAACCAACAGCGAAAGGGGCTCGCGGCGCCTTGGTCGCTCGGGATGACAACCTTAATAACAGCAGATTCCTCGCGCCAGAAGCGGGCGCTCGGAATGACAACCTCTAAATTGTGCCTCTCTCTTACGGCTATAAGAGAGGCGAGCTACGCTCGCCCGGACAGCCGAGGGCGGCTGTCCCCACGCATGCATTGCAGCCGACCCGCACTCATCGTTTCTGAAATTCGGGCGAACCTAAAATCAGTCCCGCGATCGCGCCGACGTTGGGAGGGCGCGAGGGATCATCCAGTCGCCGCTGGCTGATCTGCGGATCTTCGAGCTGCTTCGAAATCGTGTCGTGCGTCTGGCGCGAGACATCGCCTCCGAGCAGCGAAGCTTCCATCAGAGTAAGAGCCTGCTTTGCGTCGGTGGCGTTGGGAGCGAGCGCGGTGGCATCGAGCGTCACGCCGCGCACGCGGCCTGCGCCAAGATTCAAGGCAAAATTCATGCGGGCGAGAAGCGCGGAGGAGTTGACCCAGGTTTCGGCCTTCATGGAATAGCCGGTGGGAGGCAGCATGCCGTAGGGCATCATGCCCATGTTGTTGAGCGTGCCGACAAGCTGGCGGGCGTCATCGACTTGAGCGCCGCTAGCGCGGACGGCGGAGACCACAAATTCAAATGGCGTTTTGACCTTGGCGCGGTAGGAATCCTCGGACCAGAATTCCTTTGACTTGAACATGGTGCGGAGGACTTCGCGAATGTCGCCGTCTTTTTTTAGATAAGTCTGGGTCATGCGATCGACAAGCGCGGGCGGAGGATTGTCGGAGACGAAGCGGGTGGCGAGCTTAAGCGAGATGAAGTGCGCGGTTTTTGGATTGTGGGCGAGCAGGTGCAGAGCCTCGAGACCTTCTTTTTCTCCGTTTTCGTGAATGACGTGGCCGAGGATGGTTTTGTCTCCGGGCTCGTGCATGCGCGGCTCGAAGTGAAAGCCGCCGCCGTGATTGGGCTGCTCGATGGTCCAGCCGGTAAAGACCTTGGCCATCTCGGTGACATCCTTTTGCGTGTAGCCACCGTTCACGCTGAGGGTGTGGAGTTCCATCAGCTCGCGACCGTAGTTTTCGTTGAGGCCGCTGGATTTTTTGTTTTTGGCTTTGGGAGGGTGAAGCAGGCGCCCATAGCCGTCGCGGGCATTGGCACCGATGCCCAGCGCGACATCGGAATCGGGGCCGACGCTAAGCCAGTTGTCGAGATAGAAAAGCATGGCCGGGCTTTGGGCGGTCGCGACGAGAAGGTCCTCGAATTTGCCGAGGGCGTGAGGGCGGATGACATCGCGCTCGTAACTGGTGACGAGAAAGCGATCGGCTCCCTTGTTGATGAAGACGTTGAAGTGATTGAACCAGAAGTCGGTCATGACTTCATCGAGCTGGCGATCGCTGTAGATGGCGCGAAGGAGCTTGGCCTGCATCAGCTCGTCGACGACGACCTGCTCGGGGCCGTTCATGGCGCGGAGGGTTTCCTTCTCCTGGCCGTTCATGCCTTGGAGCAAGGCGTCGCCTTTTGCGCCCCTGGCGCGGTTGGAAAGAGCCCTCTGCTCCTCGGGCGAAAGTTTCAGGACCGCCTGGAAGCGCTGGTCGGGAGGAAGATCAAGAAGTTCGAGTAAGTGAATGCTGGCGGCCTGATTGGCTTCGCGCTTCCGCTGATGGACGGAGTCGGCAGGCATGGTCTCGCTGTCAGTTGCCGCGCTGTTATCAGCTGCACCCTGAGCCGCCTCGGCTTTCTTATCTTGTTTGTCTTCGAGGCGCTGAACTTGCGCCTCATAAACCGCACGGAGCAAGGGATCGTGCGGCATGGGAGCCTTGCCGTTCGCCACCTGGCGGATCAGTTCATTGTTGGGGAAATTTTCGACGATCTCGCGCGTGGGCATTTGCAGGGTGCGGAAGGAGGCGAGGCGGGCATCGAGAGCGGAATCGTCGATCCGTTCGGGATGCAGTTGCTGGTCGATCCATTTATCGACGCCAATCTTCGTGATGCGTTCATAGTCGCCGGGACGGGGGCCGAAGGTCAGGCGGTTGAGCGCGTGGGAGGCGCGCTTCTGGGCGTCCATGGCGGCGGAGGCGGACTTCTTTTTGGCAAGGGCAAGTTGGGCGGCGCCGAAGGCGGCGAGCAGCAGAAGGGCGGCGGTGAGACGGCGTCCAACAGGCAGCGTGATGGCGCGGCGCGACATGGAAAAGTGAACCCCCGTTCAGGGTCAAAGTTGCGGGAAAACTGTAGGGTCGGAAGTTATTGAAAAATCCAGCTTGGAACCTCGTCGGCCATCGTCGCTTCTTTCGCCCCTCCGGGGCTTGCCCGATTACCCGACGTTACCCACGGCTTGCGCCGTGGGCTGCATTCTTTCGCCGCTTCCGCGGCTTGCCGTGCATTACCTCAGCGGCTAAAAGCCGCGATCACACTAGCGCTGGGAACGCAGCGCTAAAGCGCTGCGTCTCCCAAAAGCCAACAGCCCCGACAGCTGTGTCACCCAAGAGTCAGCGCTGCGTCTCCCAAAAGCCAACCCCGACAGCTGTGTCACCCAAGAGTCAGCGCTGCGCCACCCAAAAGCCAACCCGACAGCTGTGTCACCCAAGAGTCAGCGCTGCGTCTCCCAAAAGCCAACACCCCAGCCCCGACAGCTGTGTCACCCAAGAGTCAGCGCTGCGTCTCCCAGAAGTCAGAACCGCGCTGCGAAATTTCGGAGGCTCCGAGAGCTTTAGGACTTGAGCTGGGTCACGTAGGCGTTGCCGCGCTGCGATCGGCGGGTTGTGCCCTCGACAAACTTGAGGAACTCGCGGAGATGCTCTTTCTCGGAGAGTTCGGCCTCGGAGAATTTCACGCGCACGCCGAACGAAGGAGCGCTGCGGGTGGCAACGCCGCTGATGATGACGCCCTTCACCCACAACTTGCCGCTCGATACCCAGAGACCGATTTCAAGGGCTTTGCCCGGGGGAACCGGGCTGGCGGTTTCGACCATGCATCCGCCGCGACCGACGTTGGAGAGGTTACCCCAGATCGGGTCCTTGACGCCTTCGACGTGGATTTCGACGGCGACGTAACACTTGATGCGTGGAAACTGACGCCGGTCGGATGCCTGCACCGGAGTAAAGAGGTCGGGCTCGAAGGGCGGAGTGACCGTGACCGGTTCGGGAGCGGGTAATGGAGCGGGTTCGGGCGGATGGGCGGGCGCAGGAGCTGCGCCGGCCGTGCTCGGGGCGTTTGCTTCGCGGGAACGAATGGCGGCGTCCTTAATCTGACGCATGGCTGCGAGCAAGGCGGCCTCGCGTTGCGAGGGGGCGACTTCGCGATAGGTCTGAAGCAACTTACCGAGATGGCTGACCAGGTCGGGATCGGTGAGAAGGCGTGTCCAGTCCGACCCTTGATTTGACGCTTTTGCAGCTTGGCTCATAGGCGCGACTTCCGCTTGTTTCCGGGAAACACGGGGAAGTGGTGAACTCCAGAATGTAGATTGGACTTTCGAGGGGTTACCCCACAAGATGACCAAGGTCACAGGACCAGTCATCAGCCGTCAGCCATCAGCGATCCGCCATCAGGAAAGACGGATTGGCGTATTGGTTCTTTAAACCCAACAATTTGAAGCGCAGTCACAGCGGGAAGAATCCAAAGGATTTACTATCGTTCCTTTGACCAAGGAGCCGGCATTGGTTTCATGCTGGATGGAAATCTTTTGAAAATTTACTGCCTGCGGGTTCTTACCTTTTTTCTAGCTGTGTTTGCCCTTCTGGTTCCGAACGAATTGCGAGCGCAAAACTCCGCGTCGAACATTCCTAACCAGGTCCCGACGTCTGCACAAAACCCAGTTTATGGCAGTGTTGCGGAGCAAAAGCCCAGCCCCGAGGTGCTGGCACTGACCTTCAAGGACGCGATCGAGCGGGCGCTGAAGCAAAACCTGGCGGGACTGCTTTCGGAGTACAACACGATCGAGGCGCGCGGGCAGAAGTGGCAGCAGTTGAGCGCGCTGTTGCCGAATGTGAATGGCGATGCGCAGGAGGTCGCGCAGAAGGAGAGCCTGGAGGCTTTGGGGTTTGGGAAATTTCCTTCGGGACTGTTTGGGAGCGGCAGCATTCCGCCGGTGATTGGGCCGTTCTCGTACTTCGATCTGCGGGCTTCGGCGACGCAAAAAATCTTTGACTGGAAGGCGATTCAGCAATACCGCGCTTCGGAACGAACGGAGAATGTCGCGAAGCTCAGTCTGAAGGACGCGCGGGACCTGGTGGTGCTGGCGACGGGGAACGCTTATTTGCAGGCGATCGCCGGGGCGGCGCGAGTGGAGACGGCGCAAGCGCAGGAGGAAACGGCGCGCGCGCTCTATGAAAAAGCGGTCGCGCAGCAGCAGGCGGGGGTTTCGCCGGCGATTGATACCCTGCGCGCACAGGTGGAATACCAGACGCGGCAGCAGCACCTGATTTCGACAAGCAACGATTTCGCGAAGCAGAAGATCTCACTGGCGCGGGTGATCGGGCTGGCGCCGGGTCAGGAATTCATGCTCGCAGACAAAGCTCCGTACGAGCCTTTTCCGGTGCCCGATCTGCAGAGCGCGTTGCAGCGGGCGTACTCGTTTCGATCAGATTACAAAGCGGCGCATGATCGGGTGGTGGCGGCGCAATTCGAGCACAATGCGGCCGTGGCTGGATACTTCCCGACGTTCGATGTCGAGGCTGATTATGGGGAGATTGGTCCGGCGCCGGCGAGCGTTTTGCCGACTTACCACGTGGCGGCCACGCTGAACGTGCCGATTTTTCAGGGCGGCAAAGTTCACGCGGATGCGTTGAAGACGGAGGCGGCGCTACGCCAGGCCGAAGCGCAACTGGCGGACGTGCGCGGGCTGGTGGATCAGGATGTGAGAAATGCTCTGCTGGATTTGAAGTCATCGGCCGATCAGGTGGAAGTGGCGCAGAGTTCGGTGAACCTGGCGGAGCAGGCGCTGACGCAGTCGCGGGATCGTTTCTCGGCGGGAGTAACTGATAATCTGGAAGTGGTTCAGGCACAAGAGGCCCTGGCAACGGCCCACGAGAACCTGATCTCAAGCCTTTATCTTCATAATCTGGCGAAAGTTTCCTACGCGCGGGCTGTGGGCCGGGCCGAAGAGGGTGTTCGCGAATACTTGAAAGGGAAGTAGACATGGCAGAGTCTTCGACTGTTGACGCCGAACGAAAAGCTGAAGTTCGACCTGCGCGGCCGGCTCCGCCCGACTCGGAGGCGCAGTATCAGCGGAGAGCCGCGTTCCTGGGGAATCCGCGGGCGAAGCTGGCGGTGGGACTGCTTGCGCTGATCGTGATTGTGGGGGGGATTTTTGCCTGGCGCTACTTCACCAGCTACGAATCGACGGATGATGCGCAGATCGATGGACATATCAATTCGGTGAGCGCGCGGGTCAGCGGGCATGTCATCAAGCTGAATGTGGATGACAACCAGTACGTGGAAAAGGGCACGGTGCTAGTGGAGATCGACCCGGCGGATTATGAGATCGGGGCGGCGCAGGCTCGCGCGGACTATGAAGATGCGGAGGCGCAGGCGTCGGTGTCGGATATTAATGTGCCGATCACGGATGTGAGTACGTCGAGCCAGGTGGCGGCAGCACAGGCGGGGGTGGCGAGTGCGAAGGCAGGAGTGGCAGCGGCGCGGCAGCAATTCGACGCGGCGCAGGCGACGGTGCGGCAGGCCGATGCCAATAATGTGAAGGCGCAAAACGACCTGGTGCGCTACAAGCAGCTCATCGATAAGCAGGAGATCTCGCAGCAACAATACGATCAGGCCATCGCCAGCGCGCAGGCAGCGGCTGCGACGGTGGAGGCAGCGAAAGCCAATGCGGTTGCGGCGCAGGCGCAGATCGATCAGGCGCAGGGAAAATTGCTGGAAGCGAATGCCGACTTGCGGACAGCCCAGACGGCTCCGCAGACGATGCGGGCGACGCGCTCGCGGGCGGCATCGGCGAAAGCGAATGCCGACCGCAAGAAGGCGCAACTGGATCAGGCGCTGCTGAACCTGCAATACACCAAAGTTATTGCTCCGGTGACGGGGATCGTCAGCGACCGGACGGTGGAAGTGGGACAAAACGTTCAGGTGGGGCAGGAGATGATGAAAGTCATCCCGCTGGAAGATATCTGGGTGACGGCGAACTTCAAAGAGACGCAACTGCGCAACATGAAACCGGGGCAGAAGGTGGACATCGAGGTCGATGCCACGGGAAAAACCTATAAGGGACAGGTGGACTCGATCGCGGGAGCGAGCGGGTCGCGTTTCAGCCTGCTACCACCGGAAAATGCGACGGGGAATTACGTGAAGGTGGTGCAGCGCATTCCGGTGAAGATTATTTTCGACAAGGATGCTCTAAAGGGCCATGAGCTGCGGCCGGGAATGTCGGTCGAACCCAAGGTCTGGATTCGCGAATGAGCGCGGCCTCGATCACCATGGACGAGGCTGCGGAGTGGCGGCCGGCGTTCAATCCGTGGGTTATCGCGCTGGCGGTGACGCTGGCGACGTTTATGGAGGTGCTGGATACCTCGATCGCGAATGTGGCGCTGCCGCACATCGCGGGGAGCCTTTCGGCGGGGCAAGACGAGAGCACGTGGGTTCTGACCTCTTATCTGGTTTCGAATGCCATCGTGCTTCCGCTGAGCGGATGGCTTTCTTCCATCATGGGGCGCAAGCGGTTTTACATGACTTGCGTGGCCCTGTTCACCATCAGTTCGTGCTTCTGCGGATTCGCGCCGAACCTGGGCATGCTGATATTTTTTCGCGTGTTGCAGGGGATCGGCGGCGGGGGATTGCAGCCGAGCGAGCAGGCAATTCTGGCGGATACGTTTCCGCCGGCGAAGCGGGGCATGGCGTTTGCGGTTTATGGGATCGCGGTGGTGATGGCGCCGGCGATTGGGCCGACTCTGGGCGGATGGATCACCGACAACTTCAGCTGGCGGTGGATTTTCTTCGTCAATATTCCGGTGGGGATTCTGTCGCTGCTGCTGACCTCGCGCCTGATTCAGGATCCTCCGTATTTTCGGCGGCGGCATCTGGGCGAGACGCATATCGATTTCATCGGCCTGGGATTGGTTGCGGTAGGTCTGGGCACATTGCAGGTGGTGCTCGATAAAGGACAACGGGAAGACTGGTTCGAATCACGATTCATCGTGGTGCTGACGGCAATCTCGGTGGCGTCGCTGGTGTGGGTAATTATCTGGGAGTGGTATCAGAAAGACCCCATCATCGATCTGCATCTGTTTCGAGAGCGCAGCTTCGCGGTGGCAAACTTCCTGATGTTCATGCTGGGATTTGCGCTGCTGGGCAGCACGCTGTTGTTGCCGCTTTTCATGCAGACGATGCTGGGCTATACCGCGGAACAGGCGGGCTTGGCGCTTTCTCCCGGCGGCTTCACGATCATGCTGGCGATGCCGCTGGTAGGATTTCTGCTGTCGCGTTACAGTCCGCGATACCTGTTGATGTTCGGGCTGACGATGCTGTCGGTGTCGCTGTTCCACATGACCAATTTCGATCTCAACATGGATTTCAAGACGGTCACCATGGCACGCGTGTACCAGGCGATCGGGATGGCGTTTCTATTCGTTCCCATCAACACGGCGGCATACTCGGCGTTGCCGCGGGAAAAGAACAATGCGGCGTCGGGGCTGATGAACCTGGCTCGCAACATTGGAGGGAGCGTCGGCATCTCATTCGTGACCACCATGCTGGCGCGGCGCGCGCAGGTGCACCAGGTGCGATTGTCGGAAAACCTGAGCGCGGCCAACCCGCAGTTTCGAGAGATGCTGCAAGGGATGACGAACAGGTTCAGCGGCTCGGGACCGGGAATGGCGACGCAACACGCGTATGCCATGATGCAGGCGAACGTGATCCGGCAATCGACCATGCTGGCCTACATCGATAATTTCTGGTTGTTGGGGACAGTGATTTTTTGCCTGATACCGTTCGTGTTCCTGATTAAAAAGACGAGGCCGGGCGGCGGGATGGCAGTGCACTGAGGAAATTCGCTGCTCGCTTTTGGGATGGGGCAGGCGCGAGATTGAGTGGTCCACCACGACGTGGAGCATCAGCTATGTTTCGCATCGTCACGCTGGAACGAGAGTTTGGCTGCGGGGGAGGCGGCATCGCGTGCGAACTCGCGGGTCGCCTGGGATGGAAGCTGTGGGATGGGCAACTGACAGCCGAGATTGCCCGCCGGGCGCACGTTGCCGAAGAGGCCGTATGCCTGTGCGACGAACGGGTGGACAGCCGACTGTATCGTCTAGCCAAAGCTTTCTGGCGGGGCAGTTATGAACGCAGCGTTCCGCTGGCGGACTCCACGGCCTTCGATACCGATCGCATGGTGGCGATGATGGAGGAGATCACCACGAACATTGCAGGGGAAGGCAAGGCTGTGATCGTGGGACGGGGGTCGCCGTTTTTCTTACGCCAACGCGAGGATACTTTTCGCGTGTTTACATACGCTCATCGCGACGAAAAGATTCGGCGCCTGATGGCGCTGGGGAAGAGCGAGGAAGAAGCGGAAGAACTGGTGGATAACGTCGACAAGGACCGCATCGCTTATATCAAGCACTATTTCAATGCAGATTGGCCGACACGCAGCCTGTATCACATGATGATCAACACAGAGATGGGGAACGAAAAGGTCGTGGAAGCAATCCTGAGAGCGATGAAGGTATTGGCGGTAAGTTCGAGAGAACCGGCCATGCGAGTGGTGCGGTAAAGGCAGCACTTTCGGCTTTTCCCAGTGGTTGCGCTTTTCGTAGCCAGCGCAAGTCGTGGCGCAGTTTGGCGCAGGGTAATCAGGCAGATCGAAGACTCTGATTCGTCAGCTTCACACTTTTCCGCCACGCCGCATTGGCGTTCGGTCTCTTGTGATTTTGATGTGTCATGGGAGCCCCGTATGCAGGACGGCAAAGGCCAGTTACAGTTACCTAGTCCGTCACGACCGTGGCGAGACATCGCCAGAGAACTCGGGGCCGAGACAAATCGGAAAAAAGCCATCGAGTTATCGCAGGAGTTGAACCGCGCTTTTGAGGAACAGAAGGGCGCCGCTGCTACGCGGCAAGAGGATGGTGAGGCCAGCCAGCCTTCAACAAGTCCAAAGCCCTAAATTCAAGATTAGCCCGAGGCTGTACTTAGCCATCTAGTTCGGTTTCTTCTTCCCAAACAACCCGCCGAGATTTCCCAGCGGATTCGCTTTTCCGCCCGGGATTGCGAGATTCTTCAGCTGATTGCCGAGAAGGCCTTTCATGTCGGGCGTGAAGGTCGGATTGGAAGTGGTGCCTCCAACTTTTACGGGAATTCCGCCGCTGCCGGCTCCCAAGCCCTTGGTCAGTTCGCCTCCCACGCCGCTGAGATTTGCGACGAGATTGAAGTCGAGATTATTGCTCGGGCTCACGGTACCGGCGCCGGTGACGGTGCCGAGCGAGGAAACAACGAGATTAATTTTGTCGAGGCGGGTGCCGTCGGGCGCGTAGCGCACATTGGAGCTGAGATTCTGGATTACGGTGTCGTTTCCGGATTGCTTGCCGGCGAGGCCGGGAATGGCCGAGAGTTTTGACATCAAGCTGAAGCCGGAAAGGGAAGCGCCGGTCATGCGGATGGTTCCGGTGGAGACAATTTTGTCGAGCGGCCCGGTGGCGTTGAGATCGACGGAGAGGGTTCCACCCTTTAATTTCGATCCGCTGGGCAGAGATACGCCGACAGCGGGGAGGGCGGCTTCCAGATCGTCGACCGGCATGTTTTGGCCGCTGAGGTTCATATTCACCGAAGTGGTGTCGTTTTTCATGTCGTAGGTGCCGGTGAGCCTGGCCAGCGCTTTTCCGATGCCGATGTTGCCTTGGGTGAGGGTTCCGGTTTCAGTCTGGAGATTGTGCTCGACCGCAAAGACCACCTGCACGGGGGAGCCGGAGGGCGAGCCCTTGGGGACCAGCTTCAGGGAAGTGGCTTTCAGCGTGCCGTTGGCTTTTGCGATACGGCCGTCGGAACTGAGGGTGCCGTCGAAGTCGGCGGAGCCGGTAACTCCCAGGTTGGGGTCGAGGAGAGCGGATTGCGCGAGGTCGAGTTTGTTGAGGCTGATTTTGGCCTGCACGGGAGTGAGCGTGGTGTCAGTGGGATTGATCGGGCCGGCGGTGCCATCGATCTTGAGCGAGCCACCTCCGGGGAGTTGGGCAGAGGCGACGACGGGAAATTTGCTGGTGAAGGAGAAATCGGTGATGGTGACGTTGACCTTGTTATAGACGATGGGATTTCGCTTGGGTGGAATCGATCCGACGGAAATCTTTCCATCGGTCAGCTCCAGTTTGGCAACGTTGAGATTGCCTGGGGAACTGGAAGCGCCGCTCTTGGGGTTAGCGGAAGTTTTCGCGGGCGAGGATGCTTGCTGCGACGCGCCCTGGGTGCCGAGAGAAGAAAAGTTCCAAAGCCCAGCCTGATTGCGCAGCAGTACGACCTGGGGTTCTTTGATGGTCAGGTGGGTGACGTTGACCTGCTTGCTGAAGATCAATGGCATAAGTTCAACGCCCACGCCCAACGATTTGGCCTGAAGGAATGGGGAGTTGCTGAACTTGGGATCGTCGGCGATGGAAAGATCATTAGCCTCGACACTGCCGGAGAGAATGCTCAAACTCATGTCGCCGACTTTGACTGGGCGACCGAGAGAGGAGGAGAGATCCGATTCGATCTGGGGTCGAAAGCGGTTTACGTTGATGAGGAAGGGCAGGGCGATGGCAATGATGATGAGAAGGACGACGACAATTCCGACGACTTTCAGAGTGTTTTTCACGGCAAGCCTCCCAAAGGCGGGATGAACAACGAAGAGGCCGAACCCGAACCCAGAAGCAAGTCTATCAAAAGAAGGTGAGGGGTGAGGGGCGGCGAGGGGTCCAATTGCCGGAGCGAGAAGCCGGATTGCAGAGGTAAAACCGAGTGCGGAGAGTTCGGGAAGGCGCAAAAGGGACGCGCTGTGAACAGAAGGCTTGCATGGGCCACGGTCGGGAAACTCCGGTTTCGTTCCCGGCCAAGCCGCCGTTATAAGATAAGCCGAACGCATGAGGATGGAACGAACTTCGGCTGCGACAAATTCCGGGATGTATCCGACGATTCACGAAGAAGTCTCGCGGCTTGCCGGCCTGGCTGAGGTGCGCTCGGCGTTCCATCGCTTTCGCGCCGAGGAGCCACAGATCGCGCGCTGGCAGATGGAAGTGTCGCGCGTGGCCGCGCCGCCGTTCGGTGAAAGCGCGCGCGGGCAATGGCTGGCGAGCCGATTTCGCGAAATTGGACTCGCCGAGGTTGCGATCGATGAGGTGGGCAACGTATTCGGAGTGCGTCCGGGAGCGGGCAGCCGGTTTGTCGCCATGAGCGCGCACATCGATACGGTGTTTCCGGCGACGACACCGCTGAATATCCGGCAGCAGGGCAGCCGTTTGTACGGCCCGGGAGTTTCCGACAATGGCGCAGGCATTGCCGCGCTGCTGGCCATCGCTTCTGCAATGGGCGACGGCCAGATCCGGCACACGATGCCATTTGTGTTTATCGGGAATGTGGGGGAGGAAGGCGAAGGCGATCTGCGAGGGATGCGGCACGTGTTTCAGAGTCCGCGGTGGAGCGAGGCGATTGCGTACAGCCTGGTGGTGGACGGAGCCGGGGCGGATACGATTGTTGCGGAAGCACTGGGCAGCCGGCGGTTCGAAATCATTGCGCGCGGGCCGGGGGGACATTCGTGGAGCGATTTTGGCGCGCCCAATCCGATTATTGTTTTGTCGCGCGCGATTCAGACGCTGAGCGAAACGCCGGTGCCGACGGCTCCGAAGACGACTTATAACATCGGAGTGATTCGGGGCGGGACGTCAGTGAATTCGATTCCCGAATCGGCCAGCATGCGAGTGGACCTGCGCTCGACCTCGACCGGTGAAATCGATCGCCTGGAGCGGACTTTGCGCATCGCGCTCGATCATGCCATGGATGCGGAGAATCGTCCGAGTGTGGCGCGTGGAACGCGGCGCTCGCAGAATGTGACGTGCGAGATCGTGGAGATTGGGAATCGGCCGGCGGGCGAGCTGGCCTCCGATGCGCGGATACTTCAGGTGATTCGGGCGGTCGATGCGCATCTGGGAAACGTGGCGCAGGTGCAGAGAGCATCGACGGACGCGAATATTCCGCTTTCACTGGGACGGGAAGCGATCGCGATTGGGGGAGGCGGCACGGGCGGGGGCGCGCACACGTTGCAAGAATGGTTCGACTGCGAGGGAAGGGAACTCGCGCTGCGGCGCATCCTGCTTACAATGCTGGCATTGTCGGGAGTCGATGAATGACGCGAGGTGTGATGCTGCTGTGGGCCCTGTCTTGTTCCATGTCGTGTTCGATGCTGGCGCAGACGGCGGGACCGCAGAGCGTGGCTTCGCAGAATATGGATCGGAAGGGCGCAGGTGCGCAGGGCGGCACTCCGCAAAACACGCCGCCGAGGCCGAAAGCCGATGTCATCTTTATTCACGCCAACATTTATACGGGCGTGGTTGATCCCACCGCTTCGCTGGGCGCGGGCAAGCGCGCCGAAATCATCGCGATTCGAGGAGAGCGCATTTTAGCGGTCGGAATGAAAGACGAGGTTCCGAAGCTGAAAGGCCCTGACACGAAGATCATCGATCTGGGCGGGCATTTCGTGATGCCGGGCTTCAACGATGCGCACATGCATCTGGCGAGCGCTGGGCTGGAGAAGCTGAATGTCGATCTGGTGGGGGCCAAGACGCTGGACGAATTTCGCGAGCGGCTGCGGGCCAAGTGCGACGCGGCGGCTCCGGGTGAATGGATTGTCGGCGAGGGGTGGGACGAAACTTTGTGGACGGTGAAGGTTCTGCCGACGCGGTGGGATCTGGATGAGGTGAGCGGCGATCATCCGGTTTACCTGGTGCGGGTGGATGGGCACATTGCGGTGGCGAACACGCGCGCTCTGCAACTGGCCAGCGTTACCGTGGCGTCAAGGAATCCTGCGGGCGGGAAGATCGATCGCGACGAAGGCGGCACGCCGACAGGGATTCTTCGCGAGACGGCAAAAGACGCAGTCCGCGATGTGATTCCCAAGCCAACGCATGAGAAGCGGCGGCATGCGATCGAAATGGCGCTCGCGGATCTTGCCAGCCATGGGGTGACTTCGGCGCAGGATTATTCGCAGTGGGAAGACTTCCAGATCTATGAAGAGATCGAAGGCGACGGCAAACTGACGGCGAGAATTTCGGAGTGGCTGCCGTTCGATGATTCGATCGAGGAACTCAACCGCAAGCGCGATTCGCACCTGGCTTCAGACAACCTGCTGCATACGGGGATGCTGAAAGGCTTCATGGATGGGTCGCTGGGATCGAAGACGGCGGCGCTGCTGGCGCCGTACAGCGACGATCCGGGGAATAGCGGGATTCCACAGTATGAGCAGGAAAAACTGAATGCGATGACGAAGGAGCGAGTGCTTGCGGGATACCAGATTGGGTTCCACGCGATCGGCGACAAGGCGGTGCAGATGGCTTTGGACGCTTTTGCCGAGGCTGAGAAAGCGGCGAAGGATGCGAAAGTGAAGGCGGCGGATGGAGGCGCGGATTATCGGCTGCGAGTGGAACATGCGCAGGTGACGACGCCGCAGCAGATTCTGCGCTTCAAAGAGCTGAAGGTGATTGCCTCAATGCAGCCGAGCCATCTGCTGACGGATATGAACTGGGCGGAATCAAGGCTGGGGGCGAAGCGGGCGGAAACTTCGTATGACTGGGCGGGGTTTTTGAGCCATGGAGTTGTTCTGGCGTTTGGCACGGATTATCCGGTGGAAGCGGTGACGCCGTTTCGCGGCGTGTATTCGGCGTTGACGCGCATGAGCGAGGATGGAAGAAAAAGTTATCCGGGGCAGAAGCTGAATATCGAGCAGGCGATTGCGGCGTATACGACGGGCGCAGCGTATGCCGAGTTTGAGGAAAAACAAAAGGGAAAGCTGGCGCCGGGAATGTTGGCTGATTTCGTTGTGCTGGACCAGGACATAACGTCGGCATCTCCGCCGCAAAAAATCCTTGAGACGAAAGTGCTGCGAACGATCGTGGGCGGGAAGACGGTGTATGAAGCAAAGTGAGCAGATTGAAAAGTGGGAGTGCCTGATTCATCCGTGTGAATTCGCGGGAAGAACTGAGCACCCCCAACCGCACGCGACAAAATGGCCCGGCGGGCGTCGGTACGAGAGTTTCCTGTAGTCAGATATTTTGATTCTCCTTATTCATAGGGTTGAAATTGTCTTCGAATACCCGCGGCCAAGGCCGCGTTGACGGATACGACAGGCACTTCTTTCGGGCGGTAAGCGAAACCTTTTCAGGCGGTTCGCTGCGTTCCGATTACCCGCATTCCACTTCTGGGATGGATCATGCCGCGCCATTGCGCGTCTTCGCGTCTCGCATCGTGTCCGCGATTTGTTTCATCATGGGAAGGCTGGTTTCATCCGGCGTCCAATCGCGACCCAAGCCGCCCCTGGCAACGCCATCGACCAGGGCTTGCAGGTAGTTCTCATCCCCGGCGTGTTGGGTGAATTCCACAGCCAGAACGAGCGGATCGAGGTTGAGGGTTTCCACGCACATATCGAAGAGAGCCTCGGCGAGGCGCTCGCGTTGTTCCGCGGAACGTCCGCGGCGAATCTCGCAAGCCAGGACGGCTCCGGGCACAGGTTGAGTTTTTGCGTCGCGGCAGCGCCAGATGTTGCCTGCTCCAAGTTCCCGGAAGGCAACGGCGACTAGATCGGGCGTGGTTTGCATGATTTCGGCGTAGGTGTCCCCCATTCGTTTGGCCAAGTCCTGCTTGACTGAAAAGGGATAAGTTCGCGGAAGATCCAATTGAAGGTAGGGCATGGTTTTTCGTCTCCTTAGTGTTTTCTCGTCGAGCGGTTGACGTTCTCCGCTGCTTGACAGTGTCAAGATAGCACGAAACTGGGCACTGTCAAGATAAATCTTCGCAAAATCTTGGCAGTGGCTAGATTGTGTGGCAAACTGTGGTTATGGAGGAATCCGAAACCTTGGACACTGCGGTTCGAAGCTCAGGCGCCCCGTACCATCACGGGGATTTGCGCCGTTCACTGATTGAAGCCGGACTGGAACTGGTGAAGGAAGGACAGGAGGCATCTTTCTCGCTGAGGGAGGTAGCGAAACTAGCGGGAGTGAGCCACAACGCACCCTACCACCACTTCGCCGATAAGCGTGACCTGCTCATCGCGGTGGCGGTGGTTGGCTACGAGACGCTGACTGCCAGTATTGCCGAGGCGACTGCTTCGAGCGAAGAGGCGAAAAGCGCTCTGTTCGCGAGCGGGCGTGCCTACATCCAATTCGGCCTGGAGAACCCGGGCCTTTATCAGTTGATGTTCAGTGCGGCGCTGAATGGTCCTGACGGCCGTCCCAAAGCCGTGGCGGAGGCAGGAACTGCGACGCGGGCGGGGCTGGAAGAGATCCTGCGCCGTGGGGCGCGGGCGGGGGTCTTTTCGAGTTCGCTGCTGCGTACATCGGAATTGAAGACGGCCGCGTTTACGGCTTGGTCTACGGTCCACGGTTTTACCATGCTGGCTATCGAGGGACTACCGACGCCCGACTTGTCTATTGCCGATCTCGCAGACAAAGTAGTGCGAATAGCATGCCGGTCGTTCCAGCGGTGACTTCAACTCTGCCGGATCAGCTGAATTTCAGTACTGACAAGCGGGTGTGGCCTTTGCAGCTGGACGGGTCAGGATTTTCGCAGACGATGATGTGGTTTGGCGTTTCATTGACGGAATGATTCAATGACGCAATGATTCAGGATCCATCATCTCATCTGTTTTTCCCATGACCGCCAAATCATGACCGCCAAAGAGAGAGAGCGAGCTTTTCTGATCGGCGCTCCACTCGCCGTCATTCCAGCTCTCGCGTTCTTGCCCGCCATCATGTTTTTGATCGTCTTTCCGTGCATCGAACACGGGCGCCTGATCGGTTCTATCGTCGTTCCCGCCTGTGCCATTGCCGGCAGTTTCGGCCTTTGGCAACTGGCGCTGGGGGCGGTGCAGAAGCCGTGGGGAATCTTCAACGTGCTTTGCGTGGCGGCGCTGATCGTCCTGCTGGTGATTGCCGGGTATACGGGAGTTTTTCTGGCCTTATTAACCCTGAAAATCTGAGGGGTCAAAATCTGATGGAGGAGCGCTCAAAAACATAACGCGGCGCCCACTTCGCGCGTCTAATAGGGAAACCATTGCCGCGCGATCCTTCTGGCTGGATAGGCATAGGTATAATGAACGGTTAGACGGATCCTCACGGGACGATCTTTGCGGGACGATGTTTATTGGGGAATCCCGATTAGACGATCTTTATTGGGCGATCTTTAGTTAGAGGGTCTCGGTCAGGCGATCTTTAGTCAGGCGATCTCAGGTTGTACGATCTGGAGGCAGAAACATGGATTCGCGGGCAAGCGCATTTTGGGTGCGCTTCAAGGCCAATCGTTGGGCCTACACATTCACGATACTGGCGACACTGGCCGTTGGGATACTGATCGGGACGGTCATCTCTTATGGAGTGAAGGGCAAAGAAGGGCAGAAAACGTCGGACGCGACAGCTCTTACCATCCCAGCGCCGCAGCAGCTTTCGAGCGCCTTCACGCAGGTTTCCAAGCAACTGGAGCCGAGCGTGGTCAATATCAATACCGAATCCACGATCAAGAATCCGCATCGGCGGCGCCTGAATCCGCACGCCCAGCCCGATAACCCTGACGATGACCAGGGGGATCAGGACAGTCCGTTCCAGGACTTCTTCGACAAGTTTTTCGGCGGGCAAGGAGGTCAGGATGCGCCCATCCGGCAGCGTTCTCTGGGATCGGGCGTGATTGTCGATGCCAAGGGATACATTGTGACCAATCGGCACGTGGTGGAGAAGGCCGATCGGATCCGGGTGAAGCTGCAGGACGAAACGCCGGGCTCGCCAGGGCACGATGCCAAGTTGATTGGGATGGATCAGGAGACCGATCTGGCGGTCATCAAGATCGACGTGGATCACCCGTTGCCGGCGGCGAAACTGGGAAATTCGGATGGGATGCAGGTTGGCGACTGGGTGCTGGCGATCGGCAGTCCTTTTGGGTTGCAGGAGACGGTGACGGCGGGCATTGTTTCGGCGAAAGGCCGAAATATCGTTCCCAACCGGCAGTTCCAATCGTTCATCCAGACTGACGCGGCGATCAATCCGGGCAACTCCGGGGGACCGCTGGTCAATATGGCGGGCGAGGTAATCGGGATCAACACGGCGATTCTGACGGAGACGTCATCGTATGCGGGCGTGGGTTTTGCCATGCCTTCAAACACGGTTGCCCAGGTCTATAACCAGTTGATTGGACCGGAGCACCGAGTGGCGAGGGGCTCGATCGGGATTGAATTCGCGGCGCAGCCCAATCCGGCGATCGCGCGGGTTTACGGCTCGGGCGTCACCGTGTCGAATGTTGTCTCGGGAAGCCCGGCTGACCAGGCGGGGCTGAAGATCGGCGACACGATCACGGCGGTTGACGGCAAGGACCTCAAGAGCGGAGATGACCTGGTTTCGGACATCGCGTCGCGCAAGCCGGGCAGCAAGGCAAAAGTCGAATTTGTGCGCAACGGCAAGAAGCAGGAGACGACGGTGACGATCGCCGACCGGTCGAAACTGTTTGCCTCGCGCCTTGGGGACGAGGATGAAAACCAGGGCGAAGAAGAGCCGAAGGCGAGCAAATTCGGGGTCACGGTTCGCGGCATCACGGCAGATCTTGCTGACCGGCTGGGGATTGCAGCCGGAAAGGGCGTGGTGGTGCAGGATGTGAAGCCGGGCTCATTTGCCGAAGATATCGGATTGAATCGAGGCGACGTGATTCTGGAGGTCAACAAGCAAGCGGTGAATACTCCGGATGATTTCACGAAGATCGAATCGTCGCTGAAGAGCGGGCAGGATGTGGTGCTGCTGGTGCGGCCGCGAGGGTCGCGACCGTCGGACGGGACCATATTTTTGGCCGGTACACTTCCGTAACCGCTGGACAGACTGGCGAGACTGGCATACCTTTCCCAATTCGGGGACGATAAGGTAGCCAATCTCGCCAGCTTTTTGTTTGGACAAAATGGGAATCAGAGGGTCAATCCGGTTTTGGCGAAAGCAAGGCGTTTACGCTTTGCTGGCGATGGCTTTTTGCGTAGGAGCGGTTGCCGACACGGCGACAACCACAAGTACGGCAAAGAAGCCGGCGCAGACACATGCGTCGCATGCGGGCACTTCGCACGCGACGAGTTCGCACTCGACGAGCGCGCATTCGGCGAGTTCGCACGGCACGGCGGCTCACTCAACCTCGCACGCGAAATCTTCGACGGCGAAAGCTCACACGACGACATCGAAGGCGCAATCAGGACATACAACGAGCAAGAGCGCGAACAAGCATTCTTCGCGCAGCAAGAAAACGGCGAAGAAGCGAGGTCAGCAGGTCATTGATTCCGATCGCGCCCGGCAGATTCAGGAGGCGCTGATTCGCGAGCACTACCTTACCGGCGAACCCTCGGGAACATGGGACAGCGCCACGCAAGCAGCCATGCAACGCTACCAGGCCGACCAGGGATGGCAGAATAAAACGACGCCCGATTCGCGGGCGCTGATCAAGCTGGGGCTGGGTCCGAACAA
>DATJNC010000027.1:0-42370 GCA_035508395.1 Terriglobales bacterium
AAGAACTGGGTCTCAGGAGCACGCCACGTTCTGCGCTTGGTTGATGGCTCGCTAGGCCAGGTTCCCCAGCGCACCGATGGCGCTCAAACCCTCGACAGCCCAGGTGGATTCACCGTTGCCTCGGAAAACCCTGTTTATATCTGGGGCGATTACAACACGAACGCCGCCGATGCGGCGAGCTGGGCGACCGACACCACGGCGTTCCAGGGTGATACAGCTGGGCACGCGGCCGCCTCGGTCATCGCGGACGCGGTTACATTGCTCTCCGTCGATTGGAACGATTCATACAGCATGGGAGCATCGTTCCCAAGTGGCGGCAGCGTCCATGTCACTGACCTCAACAACCGGAACCCCAGTCATGACGGCTATTTCCGAGTGGCCATCGCTGGCGGCAAGAACATCAACTTCCCGCGGCCAACTTATAGTACTCCGGCCGCGCCCGGACAGGACTTCGGCACCGACGGAGGCGCACATAATTTCCTGCGCTATCTGGAGACCTGGAGCGGCCAGACGATGCACTACAAAGGCTCGCTGGTGAGCTTGTACTATTCAACCTATGCTACGGGCGCATTCAAATGCTGTAACGTGGTCTATGGAGTACCCACGCGCGCTTACTTCTTCGACATGGACTTCTCTGCTTCCGGAGGCTTGCCACCGGGAACGCCCATGTTCCGCGACGTGGAGGCTCTGAGTTACCGCCAACTGTTTGCCTCCCGAACAGCCGGCCAATAAACATTCTTCTAAAAGACAATCAACCCCGGTCCTCACGGATCGGGGTTTTTATTTGTTAGTAGGAAAATAGTAGTGCAATCCGGATCGATATTCTGGTCAAATCCCGTGGGGAATTATCAAGTGAGCAGTCCAAAGACAAGTCAGAAGCTGTGGCTGTTGTTGTGTCTCTCAGCGCTAGGTTCGTTCTGCATGTTCTTCATCCCGGCGTTCGTGATCCGACCCTTTCGATACCAAAGTCCGCGCGCCTTGGCCCTTGCGATTTCGGTCAAGACCTGGGCGCCGATTGTGACGCTGATCCTGGGCCTGGCAACCCTTGTACTGGCAGGCATTCTCTGGAAGCGGGTGTCCACGCTGGGACGTTCGCTTGCGATCTTCGCGCTCATAGTCGGGGTTGGATCGGCGGTGATGGCGCGGCAAAACTACTTTGAGTGGATGTTTCATCCGATAGCTGTGGCCGGCTTCGTCCCCGCGTCTTCGGCAAAACTCAGCAGTAACGAAATGGTGATGGCGCTGCGAATCGGAGGCGAGGCCCGTGCCTATCCGATCGTGCAGATGGCCTATCATCACATCTTCAACGAAACAATCGCGGGCATGCCGGTGGTCGTCACCTATTGAACGCTCTGTCACACCGGTCTGGTGTGGAAAAGAGTTGCCGGAAAGCGAGAGCTGCATTTTTATCTGGCGGGAATCAATAATCAGAATTTTCTGATGCGCGACCGCGAAACCGGATCGTGGTGGCAACAGGCAAACGGGCGTGCAATCGCTGGTCCGTTGGCAGGCAGTGTCCTGGAACTCGTGCCCAACGACGAACTCAGCTTTGCGCTATGGAAGGCGGAATCGCCACAGGGTATCGTGCTGGCGCCAGTTGTGGGACGGGAGAAAGAATACGATCAAAAGTGGGAAGAGGAAACCGCAAAATACCCGACGCCGTTCAGCTTCTCTGGACACGGGCTCGCCGACCGCGACGTCGTTCTCGGAATCGCGATCGGTCAACAGGCACGGGCATTTCCGCTAACCAAAGTGCGCGGCGCGACGCCGGTTATGGATAGAGTTGCAGGAACTTCCGTTGCGCTCGTGACCGGTCCGGACAATGTCTCGGTGCGAATCTTTCGCGCTCAACTGCATGGAAATGACATCGAACTCTATCGCGACGCCGGGTCGGAATGGCGTCTGATCGATTCGAACGGCAACACCTGGAACTTTGCGGGTTGCGCCACCGATGGTCCAGCCAAGGGCAAGTGCCTGGAAAAGATTAACTATCTGAAGGATTATTGGTTCGATTGGAAGAACTACAATCCGCAGACAACTGTTTATAGTCGTTAGGTTCTAAGGCGGCTAGCGAGGTTTTCGGACCGGTATAGCGGGTTCGTTGCTTTTGCGGGCTGCTGCGTCCGCCGAAGCGGGCGCGCTCACCGGCATATCGGCAGACCAGCAGTCTGCAAGAATCTTCCAGGTCCCCACCGGCTGGCGAACCAACACAACCAGATACTTGCCGCGCTCCTCGCGCCGTTTGCCCATCGCCACGGGAACAAGCATTTTGCAACGCCCAAGATCGATCGCAACATCTCCCATGATCTCGAGACGTAGCGAGTCCATTTCGACTTCGCCTAATCCTGCCTCAAGCATCGAGACCAGAAATTCGCGAATGGCGGGCAGACTTCGAACCGGAGGAATGCTCGATCGAACCACCGTAGCGTCAGCCATGTAAAGCTCAAGGAGATCGTCAATGTGGCGCGTGTTGCATGCCTGCGCCCAATCCTGAACGACCCGGCGTGCAGCAATCTCAGCTCGGCCGCCAGGCGCTGGGCTCTCCGCACCCGGTGCTCGTCCCCGGGGCGCGGCCACCTCTGCGGCAGCAGCTGACGAAGCCGCCGGTGCGCCTCCCGGCGAAACGATGTGATGGTAATGATGGTGAACGTGATGCTGAGCACCCGCAGTCCCGGCATGGTTCGGGGCACCGGGAGAAGCGTCTTTGGCCAAACCACACCATACGCAAAAACGAGCGCCAGTGGGCAAGGTGCCGCCGCAGCTGGAGCACGCGCTCTGGCTGCCCCCTTCCTCAACCGATGGCAGATCCGCAGTTGTGCCCCCGGACATGCGTTGGATTGCCTCCACTGCCGCTGCCACGGCTTCCGCGTTTGGTTTGGGCCAGCGAAAATTGGCGGGAAGACGCTGGAAAAATTCGTCGATCTCCAAATTTGGTTCTGCCTGGTGTCCTGCTTCAACAGGCTTGGGATCGCCAGGCTTGGGCTTCTCGGTCACTGCCACCTCGTCGGGATATTGTAGGAGAATTCCGTCACTCGTGGACACTGAATCGTACTCGCGCCTCGGAATCAGTAGGGACACCGTTGCAGAGCGCGGGTCGATATCGCCAGCCGTGAATCGCGCGCAATACGGCGCGATCGCCCTCGGACCCTCCACTGCGGGTCACGAAAGCGCTATGCACGTACCCGTCGGAACCAACAATGAAACTCACTCCTACGAGAACTTCGTCGTCCTGCAGCGGAAACATAGGATCTGGTGTGAGCAAAGCCTCCGGCGCACGAACGCTCGCGCACTTCGGCACGGCAAGGGCAAAAGCCGAGACCGGCGAAAACTCGGCCACATGCGCAACGGTGCGACCGAGCGAATGCTCTTCTGGTTCTCGCCAAAGAAAATGAATATCAGACCTTGCGGCGAACCCGGTAGTACAGCCGAGAATGACAATTTCGATCAAAAGAAAAAACAGGCCCGGTTTCCGGCGGCGGTTTTTACGGACAGTAACAGGGACTGTTGCGATTGGCGAAGTCTGCCCTGGCCACGGCTTGTTGAGACATTTCACGTCTGGCCAGAAGACTTTCATCGACAAAGGACGCGCAATTTTGCTACCAGGCACCTGGCTCACTAAGCTCTCTCGAATTAATAACATCCGCGAGGACCTCGCTCTCCCATGCCCGACCGGAAATGCAACTGCTTGCAAATGGGCCTTGCGCGGAGGAGATTGCTTCGCGCAAATCCCCTCCCTGGTGCGGAAGGAAGCTCTCATTTACAAGTTGGGTGACGTTTCTACTTCGCTGTGTGAGCTACGTCACAGGGCACGGGCAGCCAAGAGCGCAGAATTAAGGAAGAAATTGAGTGCTCGTGGCGCGCGAAACTTCTGGAGGATGCCATGTTTGAGCAAGAGCTTGAGTTGGAAAAGAAGTCGTCATCGATTATTCCCCTGCTTCTTATTGTGACTCTAATCGTGGGTATAGCAGGAGTGTCACTGTACTTTGTGCTCGAATCCCGAAGGGTCTTGTCTACTGTCGAGGCGACTCCTGTCGTGACTGCGAGCATCGAGGGGCAGTTGCCCGCCACCCTCCACTTCATGACTGGACGGATAGACCGAGACGAAGCCAAGCCGCAATATCGCCTGCTCGAAAAGGAAGGCTATCTCAAGATTGAGAAGGAAACAAAATCCGGAATTCCAGTGGCCCTTACTCCGAAGGGCGCAGCCTGGTTGGAAGAAATTGCCGGGGTGAAGAAATCAAAGAAGGATGACAACGAGGAGTACATCGTGCCGCTTGCGCAGAGGAAGCTTGCGCAGATTGGAACGATTACCATGCTTAGCCCCTCGAAGGCCGCCGTTGAATATTCCTGGAAGTGGGAAACAACGAAGGCGGGAGACTTGTTGGACGCTGCCGGCCCCGCGGTGAAGGCGTTTAATACCTGGGATCGTGAAACATTAATCGATAAGTGTGGTGCGGCCTTTTATCACGACGCGCCAACCAAGGTGACGGTTCTGCTGGTCAAGGGAGCGAACGGCTGGCAGATTTCCAGAGAGTAAAGAGACTCAGTGGCATTTCCCAGCCAACCAGCTGGAAAAAAGGCCCTGCAACGGACTCGAACTTCAGAGTCTGGGCAGGGCCTTCGATGTCTGCGACTCACTGAAGTCCATTTTGGGTGAACTTGAAGGCGGTATTCACCTTTTCTCCGGTCAGATAGATGCTTGAAGCTTGGGCCTGGGTGCTCCAGTTGTCGACGACGATGCCGCTCGGTCCCCCGGAGACTGGGGTCGTCAGGAAATTGGATGAAGTAAGAGCGGCGACACAACCCGACGTGCCCGCACCGGTACAATCCTGCGTCAAGCCAAAGAAAAAGAAGTTCGTACCGCCGCTGACATTTGGATTGAAGAACTCGGTGAAATTGGTGCAGGTGGCAGCGGTCGACGTAAGAAGCTGGCTTTGGCTCGTAGCCGTGGTGTTCAGGTCGATACCGTTAAATCCGAAAGTATAGAGCCAAGGCGTGGTATCGGTGCCCCCAGTGCCGCAGGCGTAAATCGTACCGGTTGAAGGATCGTTGTAGTAATTATTGTCGAGGGCGGGCAGGCCGATGCTGAGCCCTGTGCCGCCAGAAGCACCAAGCCCGATTGAGGCCGTTCCCAGCGCCGTCAATGTGGCAAGATCAACTTGGACCAGCACGGCCGAGGTGCCGCCATTCGCACTCACGACATAAGCGATGTTGTTGGTGATATCGATGAGAGGCGCGGCGAGAACACCCGGATTCGTGTGGCCATGAGCCCCCACGATCATTGCGGAGAGGGTTCCCGTGGTCGTGTTCACCTCGTAGAGATCCCCATTTCTGCTGCCGACCACCAATTGGCCCAGCGGCCGGTCAAGCACCGGAGGACTCAAACGATAGCCGCTGCTGACGGTCACCGGCCAGGGCGATCCGGACAGTGTGGGAGTTCCTTTGAAAACACCAGTTATTTTGTAGATGACGCCATTATCGTCGCCGACGTAAGCGATGTCGTCGCTATAGTCAACCCATGGCGCGGAGGTTGTCGTTCCCGCCGACGAATACGTCAACGAGGTCATTTGCGTGGGAACAGCGGCGGCGGTGATGGTCCCCTGGTTCCGTACCCAAGTGACGACGTGAAAGATCGATGCCGCGCCCTGGCTTTCGACGAATGCGATCTTCGTGCCGTCTTCAGAAAGGATTGGAGAAGTTGCCACCTTGCCGTTGCTTGCCGTAACGTCGTAGGCAAACAGCACTGTCGGCGCCGTACCGCAGATGCCGGTAGGGCTCGTTCCCGAATAGAGGTTCTCAAGTCCCACCAAATTCGCTTGCCCGCCGCTCGCTCCGCCCGTGTTGAGTGCGAAGACCGCAAAATCGTTGGTGCAACTCGGTGTCTGATTCGGATCGAATGTGTACTTCGCTGGATACATATTGGTAGCAATATGCCCTCTCCCCAACGAGAGTTGCCAATCTCGATGGCTCGAGGCCACTGGCTTGATGGAAAGCTTCGTGGGAGGAGGTGACTGGAGCCGTTGCATCAGGTTACGCATGATCCGCGGTTCGGAATTGAGCAGATCCGGGTGCTGCAGAAGTCCGTCATATGTAAAAACAATGCTGTGGTCCGACCAGTCCTGCACCATTCCAATCGGCCGGTGGGCCGCCGCTTCCTGTGCCCCGAGAGCCGTTACCAGAGACAGAATTCCTGAACATAGTGTGGCCATTACGAGAAATTTCGACCTCACAGCGACCTCCGACAATGGGTGGATGGATTCTGCTCATTCTAGCCGCTTTCATTCAGCCGAGGGGATAACTGATTTTAGACGTTGGCGTCGGGTAAGAAATCCATATGCCTGCGCGAGGTGCTGCGGTGACCTTCTGAAAGCAACGAAATCGCTCTCTTGAACGTGCGGTTCAGCGGGAACCGGCCGCCCATTGATAGCTTTGCGGGGCCGGCCTCGAAGTGAGGCCGATTTCCGATTCGCTGCCTTCTATGGAACAATAAGCCTCGATACCTCCCCGCGAACTCATGACCTTCACGCCGAACAGCCTTGAGCTTGCGCTAACGTCGGCGGCGATTCTCGGGTTTCATCACGGGTTTGACTACGACCACATCGCGGCCATCACTGACATCACCAGCGTGCAGAAAGAGCGTTGGCGAGGGATGCGGCTTGGGCTTCTTTACGCCGTCGGACACGCGGCTACCGTGGCGGCACTGGGCAGCGCTGTTATTTTGTTTCAGCTTTCCTTGCCTCGGGGTATGGACAGGATTGCAGAACGGCTGGTCGGGCTAACTCTCTTGGTGTTGGGCATCTACGTTCTTGGCTCTCTCGCGAAGGGAAATCCTGCACCGCACAGCCGCTTCCACTTAATGGCCAAGGCCCTCCGCTGGCTCCACTGGAAAATGAAAAATTATTGGCACGACCATGAACACCCGGCGCCAGAAAACAAGCCATGGAACTACAGCCCCCAGTCCGTGGTTGCGATTGGCTTTGTGCACGGCCTCGGCGCGGAGACGCCTAGCCAGTTGATGATCTTTCTCTTGGCGGCCAATCTTGGCGGGGTAAGTAAGGGATTTCTAGGCTTGGCAATGTTCATCGCCGGCCTGCTTGTTATGAACACGATTATGACCGCATTCGCCGTGGGACTCTTCGGCGCAAGTTCTCGTTTGCCTCGCTTACAGTTTGTGGTTACTGCCCTTACGGCAATTTATAGCCTCGCAGTCGGTAGTTTCTTTCTCTTTGGATCATCGAGCCTTTTGCCTCCAATCGGATGACATTCCTTGCTTGCGGCCCTGCTGGATGGCAACCTTATCCTTAAGTCATCCTTCCTAGGTCAGTACAACTGAACTTCATTCTACGAGTAATATATTTATGACAAGAAGGCGAGCTGGTAATACAATGTCGAACGGTAAAAATTACCCGAGGGGGGTATCTCACATGACGAACATTGCCAAGGCGCTTGACCGGCTTCGAGAGGAACGCCGGGAAGCACAACATCAAGTCCAGAAGCTTGGGGAAGCGATTACAGTTTTGGAAAAACTTACCCGGGGTTCGGGAGCAAGTGCAAGCGTGGGCTCAACCAATCGCGCCAAGCGCGTGCTCTCTGCTGCAGGACGCCGTAGAATCTCGCTGGCGCAGAAAGCGCGTTGGGCCAAGCTTCGACAATCAAAGAAGGCCGCCTGAAGTTCGACCGGGCCACAGTCTCGCGAATCCGAGCTCGCGAGACTGATGTCCGTTCGATTTCTAACTACGAGCCAGCCTGGCATGATCATTCAACCTACTGCCTGTTGACTAAGCGTACCTTGTGCATATAATCCGAATTCCGGATTAGCCCGGTCATTTCTAGGTATCGTTTTGCACTCAGCCGAGTAAGTACGAGGCGTGTGTGCCGAGAGCGAAACGGATCGTGAGGTTAGTTTGCCAATCGGAACCGCGTTTCACGAAAGAACATTCGCGCTCTGTCATAGCCTGAACTACCGTGAATGGTCGGGCTATTACACCGTCAGCGTGTATGAAGTGCATCACGAGCACGAGTACAACGCGATTCGCAACGCGTGTGCCCTCATCGATATCACGCCGCTTTACAAATACCTGATTACGGGCAAGGACGCTACCAAGCTCGTCAACCGTGTGATCACGCGCGACATCAGTAAGCTCTCGGTCGGGCAAGTGATATACGCTTGCTGGTGCGATGAGGATGGAAAAGTGATCGATGACGGCACCATCACTCGTCTCGAAGAGAACAAATATCGCTGGACCGCAGCTGATCCGAGCCTGCGTTGGTTTCGGCAAAGCGGCGCGAACATGAATGTCCAGATCGAGGACATTTCGGAACAGACTGCGGCATTGGCGCTGCAGGGGCCAGCTTCGGCGAATTTATTGAAGACCGTCGCGGATGCCGATATCTCGAACCTCAAATATTTCCGCAAGACGAGCGGAAAAATTGCGGGTATACCGGTTGATATCTCGCGCACGGGCTACACCGGCGATCTCGGCTATGAGATTTGGATTCCGTGGAACGACGCGGTTAAGGTTTGGGACTCGCTGATGGAAAAGGGCAAGCAGTTCGATATCCATGCCGCGGGAATGCTGGCGCTCGACGTGGCGCGCGTGGAGGCTGGATTACTGCTGATCGAGGTGGACTATATCAGCTCCAAGAAGGCGCTGATTCCTTCGCAAAAATATTCGCCATACGAACTTGGCTTCGGCAAGATGGTGCATCTGGAGAAAGAGAACTTCATCGGCAAGCGCGCGCTGATGGAGGACAACCGGCATGGTGTTGCTCGACAGTTAGTTGGGCTCGAAGTCGATTGGGTGGAAGTAGAAGAGCAGTTCGACAGGTTCGGATTATCTCCGGCCGCGCCGAACCAGGCCTCGCGAGTAGCTGTGCCGGTTTATTCCGGAGACCGACAGATTGGCAAGGCCACGACAACGGCGTTTTCTCCTTTGCTTAAGAAGCTGATCGCGCTCGCGAGCGTGAGCACCGAGTATTCCAAGGTCGGAACAAAACTGCAAATGGAACTCACCGTAGAAGCACAGCGAATGAAGACTGCCGCGACGGTGGTACCGCTGCCGTTTTTCAATCCCAAGAGGAAGACCGCGGTGCCGGTTTAAGCAGACTCAACTCGTCGCTTTCCTGCCCGATAGAGCCAAACTCCGATCAACAACAGCGCCCCACAGCCACCCACAATTTTCAATACGGCCAGCGGCTTATTGGGCTCGTCAGGGGGCGGCAAGACCGACAGCGCAATAGTAAACAAAGTGGTCGTGAATCCAAGCATTGCAAGCCCATAGGCGACCGGCTTCCCACCCGGCACGCGCATGACGTCTGCCCCGGCTGGCTCGCTTTGCAGCTTGAACATCGACGCAAATAGATATAAGTAGGGGATGAAATATGTGATCACTCCCATGCTCACAAGCACATCGTAAGCTCCCTTTACCGATGTTCCGGCTTGGCCCAGAAAGATAAATAGCGCGCCGATTACCGCCTGCAGGGCCAACGCGACCCAGGGTGTGCCCCAGCGCGGATGGAGCTTACCGAACGCCGCCGGCAAGTAATGATCGATGCCCGCCACAAAGGGCAGCCGCGCCACCGCGGCGAGATATGCGCCGGACGCGCCAATGTTGCTGAGCGCGATGAGGAAGGCGGCGAGGGGAAGCAATCCCGGCAAGTTGATGCGATCGGCGGTTCTTGCGATGGCTTGCACGAGCCCCTGAAGGCCGCTCACCTCTGATGATGGCAGAGCTACCAGCACGGCGACGGTTCCGATGATGTAACAGAACGAAACCGACAGCCCGGCGAAGAACAAAGCCAGGGGAATCGTACGCCGCGCGTTCTTGATTTCCTCGCTCATGAATGACGCTGTTTCGCAGCCGCCAAAAGCAAAGGTCAGCACCGACCAGAAAATGATGTCGTTCAGCCGAAGGCTGGGCGTCATGGTGTGCAAGGAAAACGTGGTGGCTGATCCAAAGCGATGGTAGGCAATCAGGCCCATGCCGGTGATGATCAGTACCGGAATCCACATGGAGAGAGCGCCGAGGTTGTGCAGCCATTTGCCGACGTCAAGTCCCACTATGTTGAGCAGTGTGGCAGCCGTCAAGGTGAGTAAGGCAAAAATGATGTAGTACGTGGGATTGGCCGACAGATGGCCCCACTCAGCCTGGCGCATATACAACACATTGCTGGCAGCAAAATACAGAACCGCGGGAAAGTACGGCAGGTTCGAAGTCCAGTAAGTCCAGGCAGCCATGAAGCCGGAGAAATCCCCGAAGGCGCGCTTTGACCAAACGTAGAGTCCACCTTCGTTCGGATAGCGTGAGGAAAGTTCGATCACGGAGAGCGCAAGCGGCGTATAGAAAGCGAGCCAGGCGCCGATCCAGATGATGATGGAGCTGGGACCAGCGGCGGCGGCGGTGGCGATCCAGCGCAAGCTGACGCCGGTGACGACATAGAACAGCAGCAGGTCGCGGAACCCCATGACACGCCGGGGTCGATTGGGATCGGAAGCCTCGGCGATGGAAATCCCGCTGCCGGCGAGTGGAAAGGGCCGGTCTCCGGCCTCTCGTCTTGTTAATTGGTCTGAGCCCGCGTCAGCCACGTGAGAGTGCAGCTACAGAATGAGTGGTAAGGATTGCAGAGAACGGTAAGATCGGCAAGCGTGAAGAAGGGCTACACAAAGATCTGCGACACAAAACTTACCCGGTCGTCGCTTTCCTCCCTTGCCACTTCCAGAACAGATAGCCCGGCACTCCTGCTGCCACGATTGTTGCGCCCCAAAAGGCCTCTACGGGCCGAGTCACAATGGTGTTTAATGTCCATGCGCCTCCAATCAGAATATAAATTGCTGGAAGCCAGGGATAGCCCGCACAGCGATAAGGACGGGGCAACTCTGGCCGCTTCCAACGCAATACAAAAAGCCCAATCACGGTAAGCGTGTAGGAAAGCACCATGCCAAAAATGACGTATGTGTAGAGCTGGTCGTAACGGCCGCTCACGGTCAGGAGTGCGGCCCACAACCCTTGCCCAATCAGGCTGAATGCTGGAGTCCGCCACTTGGGGTGAATGACTGCCATACGCTTGAAGAAGACGCCATCCTGTGCCATGGCGAGATAGACGCGGGCGCCGGAAAGAGTGCACGTTGCCGCCGCGCTGAAGCATGAAATCGCGATCATGGCAGAGAGCCACACAGCCGCGCGCGGAGAAAACAGAACTGCCGCAGCGGCATGCGCAATTGTCTCGTATTTTGCCACCTCGCTGAGAGGCATGGCATAGACGTAGACCATGTTCATTGCGAGATAAATGGCTCCCACGGCCAGAACGCCGAGCACCATCGCCAATGGCACGTTGCGGCGCGGATCTTTCACTTCGCCCGCAACCCAGGTGATATAAACCCATCCGTCGTACGCCCAGAAGACGGCAATCAACCCCACCCCGAGTGCAGAAATCAACTGCGTCGGGCTCAATCCCATCGCTAGTCCGCCGGATGTCTGGACCGCGAAGTTTGACCAATGCCCTTTGCCGATGGCGAATCCCAGCACAACGAACACCGCCATGGCAGCGAACTTCGTCCAGGTCGAAGCATTTTGCAGGAGCGCGCCCCAACGCAGGCCGAAGACATTGACGTACGTCAGAATGAGAATGAGCACAACGCCAACAAGATGTGCGCGCGTGAATACCACTCCAGCAAAGGAAAAGACAACGTGCGTTTGCGAGATTGCGGGGAGGATATTCCCCATATAGGCCGCAGCCGCAACCGAAAGCGCTGCGATACTGCCGCCATTGGCAACAGCAAACAGCATCCAGCCATATAGAAAGGCGGTAAGGTCTCCATAGGCCTCGCGCAGGTAGACGTACTGTCCACCCGAGTCAGGGAACATCGAGCCTAGTTCTGCGAAAGCCACGCAGGCGCAGAGCGAAATCAATCCGCCCAGCACCCACACGAGAAAAAACAACGCAGGACTCGGAAGGGGCGCGGCAATGTCTTTGGCGGTGAGAAAAATTGAGGAACCGATGATGCCGCTTACCAGCAGTAAAACCGAGTCGAGCAGACTCAGCCCGCGTACAAGACTTGGTTGTTCGGTGGCGCCTTCTTTTGCGGGGCCCGACGACGCAGAAATGGTTGGCATCAGATCGTTGTTAGAGGTTCGCGTTCAATATCGTCTCGCGATTTTCAATTCCGGATATCAAATCATCCACCGCACGCGAGTCCGGATCATCCCATCCCCAACTCATCGGGCGATTCGAGTGGCGTGCCGCAGCGCCGACAGATGACCGCCGCGCAATCCCCGCAGGTCAGAGGATCGGTAACCTCCGTCGCGCAGATTGGACAATACAAAATGACTGCCGGTTGCACGGGCGGCGCAGATTTGGGAGCGTCCTCCATAAGGCCGCACTGTAACACAGTCTCGGATCGACATTCAGCGTCACAGTCGTTCCGCTAGTCCGAAGGTTTGCGGAGAAGAATATCTTGTCCTGAGGGCGGCAACGAGAACGGGAATTGCCAAATTTTGTCCTTCGTCCAGACCGCGAGAATGAAATCTTCATGTGGTTTCCACGGGCCGATCCATTTGTTGCTGGTGGAAAAGAAAACCCAGCCATGTGCCTCCTGATTGCCCGGGTTGAGTGTGGCAGGCTGCAGATACTGCGAGGTCAGAAACTCGATGAACTCTGCACCTTCCTTTTGGTATTGCTGCAGAAGAGCTGTTTTCTGATCCTTGATCGCCGGATTCTTCTTGATCTGCCGCTCGGTCTCAAAAACCTCAGTGTCCAGATCGTTTTGCAGCCGGTTCTGAAGCTCGGCGGGGTCAAGATAGCCCTCTACAATCGCGTGGTGTCGAACGAAGTCGAGCCGCAAGTCAGCGGGAAATTCGAATTTGCTGGAGCCCTTATAGGTCACGCTCACGTAGAGCCCAAAAACGTGATAAAAACGGCGGCGACTTTTTATCAGTTCCTGGGAATCGACGAGGAGCGTGATATCGAGGTCTTGGTCGCTCATCGTCCAGCGATAACGACCGTCGGCGCCGCGTTCAAATGTGCAGCCGGGTGCGCCCTGCGTCCAGCGCACGATGGGAGGTTCGGGCTTCTTACCGAGGGCCGGGACGGCGAGAAGAAATAGAACAAAGAAGACAACCTTCCCCGATAGTCCACGCGAACCGCGCATTGTTCGTGAGTGTATCGCGTTTGGAAAGACCACGTAATTGCATAAGGCCGGCCCGCCCCAGGTGTTCGGGAACCGCTGGTCATGAAAAGATCCGCGCGGCTCAAGGCGAGCGTCGCGCCAGCGGAAGGAAGCCGCGAGAAATGTGTTAGATTGGAAATTGGTGGGGCGCGTAGCTCAGGTGGTAGAGCAACGCCCTTTTAAGGCGTGGGTCGCAGGTTCGAATCCTGCCGCGCTCACCAATCGCTCGCGTCAGCAAAAGTGGCTCAAGTCGCATCCTGCCGCGCTCACCGTCGAGGCTGACCAGAACGCCCATCTAACTCTGGCCAAATGACCACTCTCACGTGCAGCGCTCTGCTGTTTGATCTTGACGGCGTCCTCATCGATTCCACGCCCGCCGTGGCTCGGGTGTGGCGTCGCTGGGCGCTCGCCCATGGCTTTGATCCCGAGAAAGTCGTTAAGGTGGCCCATGGCCGGCCGAGCCGTACCACGATTCGGGAACTCCTGCCCACCGGCAATATTGATGTTGAGGATCGCAAGGTCGAACAGATGGAAATCGAGGACCTCGACGGAGTCGTGCTCTTGCCAGGCGCTCGCCGTTTGCTCGACAGTTTGCCGCCAGATCGCTGGACAATTGCGACATCCTGCACGCGGCCGCTTGCCGAGGTGCGTCTGCGCGCGGCTGGTCTTCCGATTCCGAAGACGATGGTCACCGCAAGCGACGTGAAGATAGGCAAGCCCGATCCCGAACCGTACGTCAAAGCGGCGGCTATCCTCAAGTACTCTCCCGCCGATTGTGTGGTAGTGGAAGATGCACCCGCCGGAGTGCTCGCCGGGAAAGCCGCGGGCGCTCGCGTAATTGCGTTCCAAACCACGATGACGCGCCAAGAACTCGCGAGTGCGGGCCCTGATTTTATCGTCCGCGACTGCACCAGTCTTTTCGCTGGCCCCGATGCAGATGGAAGCCTGGAACTAAAACTTTCATAGCGAGTTCCGTCGGCTTACTCCCGAACTGGGAGCCGTGTCTCTCTTTCCACTCTTAATAATTGCGTCCCAGAGTGCAGTCATCTAGAATCGTCTGTTTCCCTGGCGTCCCGAAGAACCTTGTTACACGCGTGTGTGATCCATCGCATTGAACCTGCATTCGTTGAAGGCGAAGAATTACTAAAAAGAATTACTGAATAGGTAGGACCTCGTGATTATCGGTGTTCCAAAAGAAATTTATCCGGGAGATCGGCGAGTTGCCTTGGTACCGCAGATCATCCCTACTCTTACGAAAGCCGGATTTGAAGTTCACCTCGAATCGGGAGCCGGAGCCGAAGCAGGCTACCCTGATTCCCTTTATGTCGAGAAAGGCGCGAAGATCGTCGGCGACCGAGCCGCCGTTTTTGGTGCTGCCGACATTGTGACGCAACTGCTTTGTTACGGTTCGAATGACATCACCGGCAAACAGGATGTCTCGCTCTATCGGCGCAATCAAATTCTGATTGGCTTTCTGCGCCCCTTCGGATCGAAAGAAACCGTCGAGGAGATCGCACATGCCGGTGTGACCTCGTTCTCGGTGGAACTGATGCCGCGCACCACTCGCGCCCAAAGTATGGATGCGCTGTCATCCATGGGCACTCTCTGCGGGTACAAGGCTGTCGTGTTGGCGGCTGATTCCCATCCGCGTATTTTCCCCATGATGACGACAGCCGCGGGGACGATCACCCCGGCCCGTGTATTCGTCATTGGCTGTGGTGTGGCAGGTCTGCAGTCGATTGCGACTGCTCGGCGGCTGGGCGCTGTCATTTCTGCCTACGATCTGAGGCCAGCTGCGAAGGAGCAGGTGCAGAGCCTCGGTGGCCGCTTTGTCGAACTTCCCATTGAAGCCAAAGATGCGCAGGATGCGCGCGGGTACGCGCGCGCCCAGGATGAAGATTTCTACCGACGGCAGCGGGAGTTACTCGGTAAGGTCGTCCAGGAAAGCGACGTCGTTATCACTGCAGCCGTCATTCCGGGAAAGAAATCTCCGGTGTTGGTCACAAAAGAAATGGTGAAGAGTATGGCCCCTGGCTCGGTCATTCTCGATCTGGCGGCCGAGCGCGGCGGCAACTGCGAACTCACCGAAACGGGTAAAACGGTCGTAAAAGATGGCGTCACTATTATTGGAGCTATCAATCTGGCCTCCGGCGTGCCTTATCACGCAAGCATGATGTATGCGCGCAACATGACCGCATTTCTCACCTATCTATTCAAAGACCAGAGGCTGAATTTGAATTTGGAAGATGAAATTGTACGCGAGACATTATTGACTCACGACGGCGAGATTGTGCAGCCGCGCGTGCGCGAATTCTTCTCTTTACCGGCATTCGCGAAGCAAACCTAAGTTCTTTTTTGGACGGAGGAATCATGGGCAGTAGCTCGAACCTGATCAATGCTCTCTTTATCTTTGTGCTGGCGGGATTCATTGGATTTGAAGTCATACGCCGAGTCTCTCCCCTGCTGCATACGCCACTCATGTCGCTGACCAATGCCCTCGACGCAATCGCAGTCGTTGGCGCCATTGTGCTCGTCGGCGAGCACAAGAGCCAGTTGTCGGCAATCTTCGGATTCATCGCCGTAATCGCCGCAACCAGCAACATCGTCGGTGGATTCCTCATTACCGATCGCATGTTGAAGATGTTCAAATCCAGCCGCCCGGCGTCGAAACAATGAGCCCCGAATTTGCAGGTGGTCAGGTCGCAATCGAGATCCTGTACCTCATCGCCAGCGTCCTTTTTATCTTTTCGCTGAAGTGGATGAGTTCGCCGACCACGGCCCGTCATGGAATTTGGGCGGGCGAGGCGGGCATGCTGCTCGCCATTATTGGCACGCTGATGCGAAGCGGTCTGCACGATTACCGCATGATCGCGATTGCGCTCGTGCTCGGCGCGATTATCGGCGTTCCGCTGGGACGCGTCGCCATGACCGCCGTCCCCCAACGAACGGCTCTCAGCCACGCCTTCGGAGCGCTCTGCGTCACACTCGTCGGTTCGGCCGAGTTTTATTTGCGTTCGCCCGCCATCTCCCGCTTCATGATGACGGTGCTGTCCATCGAGGTGATACTTGGCGGATTAACGGTCACAGGAAGTTTGATGGCGGCGGGCAAGTTGCAGGAGATTCTCCCGCAGCGGCCACTAACCTACAGAGGGCAGAATTTCGTCAATTTCCTGCTGTTGGGCGTCGCGCTCGTGATCGCGGTCACGCTGGTGATGCACCCCGAGCGGCATTCGTTGTTCCCGTTCATGGTACTGCTGGCGCTGATCTTCGGAGTGCTGCTGATCATTCCCATCGGCGGCGCCGACATGCCTACGGTGATCTCGCTGCTGAACGGATATGCGGGTCTTTCAGCCTCGGCGATGGGCTTTGTGCTGGACAGCAAACTGCTCATCATCGCAGGCGCTCTCGATGGTTCGTCGGGTCTCATCCTTTCGATCATCATGTCGAAGGCTATGAACCGCTCGTTCACGAATGTGTTGTTCGGGGCATTTGGCCAGGTGCAGACTTCGGCTGCTGCAACCGAAGCCAAGCCAGTTCGCAGCGCAACAGCAGAAGAAGCGGCGGCTATTCTTTCCGCAGCCAATCGCGTCATTATCGTTCCTGGCTATGGCATGGCGGTTGCGCAGGCGCAGCACAAAGTGCGCGAACTTTACGACAGCTTGACGAAACGCGGCGTCGACGTGCGTTTTGCCATCCACCCTGTCGCCGGACGCATGCCCGGCCACATGAACGTGCTGCTCGCCGAGGCCGACATTCCCTACGACCGTCTGGTTGAAATGGATGAGATCAATGGGGACTTCCCGCAAACAGATGTGGCGCTCGTGATTGGCGCCAATGACGTGACCAATCCTGCAGCACGCTCCGACACCACCAGTCCCATCTATGGAATGCCGATTCTCGACGTCGATAAGGCTCATACCGTGATGGTGATCAAGCGCAGCATGAACCCGGGCTTCGCCGGCATCGATAACCCGCTTTACTATCTCGACAACAACCTGATGTTGTTCGGCGATGCCAAGGCGTTTGTGGGAAACATTGTGCGTGAGCTTGGTGGAGGACACTGACGCCACCCTTGTTAGCGGATTGACCATAGGTCAGATATTTCGCGTAAGTGAAGACAAACCAGCATTTTCGCGATAGAATGATGAGTCATTTTTCTCCGGGCCCGGGTCGCATACTGGTGGGGTATGGCTCCTCTTTCGAACAAGAAATATGACGTAATTGTCGTCGGCGGCGGCCACAACGGCCTGACTAATGCCGCTTATCTCGCGAAAGCGGGCAAGAAGGTTCTTGTCCTTGAGCGCCGCCACATCCTCGGCGGCGCAGCCTGTACGGACGAGGTTTTCCCTGGCTTTAAGTTCTCCGTTTGCTCTTACGTCGTCTCGTTGCTGCGGCCCGAGATCATTCGCGATCTCGATCTTCCCCGCCACGGGCTGGAGATCCTTCCGCTCGACGGCACCTTCACTCCCATGCCGAGCGGCGATTATCTCTGGCGTGTAAATGACCACGGCAAGACTCGTCGCGAAATCGCCCGCCACTCGCGGCTCGACGCTGAGGCCTACGAGGAATTCGGCAAGGCGATGCAGGCTATGTGCCGTTTTGTCAAACCCATCCTCAGCATGATCCCGCCCGACCCTTCCACCCTGAACCCGCGCGAACTGATGAAGCTCCTTTTCATTGGCCGGCGTTTTCAGGGCATGTCGAGCGAGGACAAATACAACCAGGTTCAGCTCATGACCATGAGCGCAATCGACTTTCTCGACCAGTGGTTCGAGACTGACGTGCTCAAGGCCACGATGTCTGCGTCCGGCATCATTGGCACATTTCTCGGCGTCCGTTCGCCGGGAACAGCCTACGTTTTGCTGCATCACTACATGGGCGAGATTGACGGCGCGTTTCGCGCCTGGGGATTCGCACGCGGCGGCACCGGAGCCATCTCAAACGCCATCGCTGCTGCAGCTCGCGAAGCTGGCGTTGAGATTCGCACGCAGGCCTCGATCGCGCAAATCCTCGTCAAGAATGGTCGCGCTTATGGCGTCGCGCTCGCCAATGGCGATGAGATTCATGCCGACGTGATCTCGTCCAGTGTCGATCCCCGCCTTACGTTCACCAAAATGATCGAAGCTGGCCATCTGCCTGATGAATTCATGGAAGGCGTTCGCCGCTACAAATTCCGCGGATCGTCGGGCAAAGTAAATATGGCGCTTGACCGCCTGCCCGAGTTCAAGTGCCTGCCGGGCGTCGGCGCGCATCTGCGCGGCGCCATCTCCATTTCGCCGAGCGTCGAGTACATGGAGAGGGCTTACGACGAAGCAAAGTACGGCCACTGGTCATCGCGCCCCTACATCGACATGGTGATTCCGACGCTCACTGACACCTCGCTTGCGCCGCCAGGAAAGCACATCCTGTCCTGCTTCGTCCAATATGCGCCGTACAAGCTCGCGCCCGGCCTCGATTGGGATACTGAGCGAGAAAAATTCGGAGATAACGTCGTCAATACCATTGCCCAGTACGCTCCCAATATCAAGGACATAATTCTGCACCGCCAAGTTGTCACGCCGCTTGATCTAGAGCGCGAGTGGGGCCTGACGGAGGGCAATATTTTTCAGGGCGAGCTGTCACTTGAACAGCTTTTCTTTCTGCGTCCCGTGGCCGGATGGGCCCAATTCCGCTCGCCGATCAAGAATCTTTACATGTGCGGATCGGCGACCCACCCAGGTGGCGGCATTATGGGCGCACCCGGGCGCCTGGCGGCGATCGAAATCCTTAAAGACGGAAAGGCCGCATAATCGATGGCCGAAACGCGCGACGTTGTCATCATTGGCGGCGGACACAACGGGCTCGTCACCGCCTTCTATCTCGCCAAGGCTGGCTTCAAACCGTTGGTGCTTGAACGCCGCTCGCAGGTTGGCGGGGCAGCGATCACTGATGAATTTCATCCCGGATTTCGCTGTTCGACTCTTGCCCATAGTGCCGGCCCTCTGCGTACCGATGTCATGCGCGACATGCAACTCGACCGCCATGGACTGAAATTCTCGACTTCGGACATCAGCACGGTCTCTTTGCTTCCGGATGGCCGGGCGCTCGTTCTCTATGCAGACCCCAAGAAAGCTGCCGACGAAATCACACAATGGTCATCGAAAGACGCCGCCGCATACGGCGACTTCGCCTCGGCCCTCGGCAAGATCAGCAAAGTAATCGCCAAAGCTCTAATGCTCCCGCCGCCGAACATCGACAATCCCTCAAGTGGCGATCTTTGGGGAATGCTGAAAACGGGTCGCTCGATCCGCAATCTCGGTAAGAAAGATCTCTATCGAGTGCTCCGCTGGGGACCGATGGCTGCCGCTGATCTTGTCGCCGAGTTCTTCGAGACCGAACCGCTGCGCGCCACCATCGCCGCCCGGGGAATCTTCGGAACATTTCTTGGTCCCTGGTCCGCGGGCAGTGCACTGGTTCTGCTGTTGCGGGCGGCCGCCGATCCCACACCGGCGGGCAGCGCTCAATTCCCCGTAGGCGGAGCGGGCGCCATCGCGACAGCCATGGCGGCCGCCGCCAAGCAAGCCGGCGCAGAGATTCGCACTGACGCAGCCGTCTCTGAGATTCGTATCAAGGATGGCGCAGCCACCGCAGTGGTGCTCAGCTCCGGCGAAGAGCTTCTCGCCAAAGCGATCGTCTCAAATGCTGATCCCAAACGTACGCTGCTGCAGCTGGTCGATCCCACTCACTTGCCTCCGGATTTTGTGCAGAAAATCAAGAACTACCGCTCCGTCGGAACGGTTGCGAAGATCAACCTCGCGCTCTCTGCCCTCCCCGAATTTACAGCCCTCAAATCCAAAGGCAACGGCAACTTGCTGCAAAGCCGCCTCCAAATCAGTCCCGAAATCGACTATTTGGAGCGGGCTTTCGACGAATCGAAGTATGGTAATTTCTCGCGGAATCCCTATATCGAGATGACGTTCCCTTCCCTTTCCGATCCGTCGCTCGCGCCGGCCGGGCAGCACGTCATGTCCATCTACATGCAATATGCGCCTTACGCGCTGAAGAATAGCGACTGGGAAAACCAGCGCACGGCACTCGGCGAAACCGTGGTGAAAACCATCTCGCAATATTCGCCCAATTTGCCGCACATGATCCTCCACCATCAGGTCATCACTCCGAAAGACCTCGAGGATACTTACGGGTTGACCGGCGGCCACATTTTCCATGGAGAGTTGTCGCTCGATCAGTTCTTTACCATGCGGCCTGTGCTTGACTGGGCACGCTACAAAACTCCGATCGAGCGTTTATTCTTGTGCGGAAGCGGCACGCATCCCGGGACCGGCCTGACCGGTGGCTCCGGGGCCAACGCCGCGCGCGAGATCGTAAAAGCACTGAAAAAATAATTCGCTCCTCCGCCATGCACAACTCCGCCATTCTTCTCGTCTCCTGTCCCGACCGTAAGGGCATCGTCGCTTCCATCGCCGATTTCATTTTCAAGCACAACGGCAACATTCTCTTCAACGACGAACACGGAGACGAGGAATCAAGGCTCTTCCTCACCCGCGTGGAATTCGATCCTTCCAACTTCGACTTCGATCTCTCAGAATTCAGTTCGCGTTTCGCCCCGATCGCCCGCGAATTCCAAATGGATTGGCGTCTCGCCCACTCCACTGATCGCCCTCGGATAGCCATCCTCGTCTCCAAGTACGACCACTGCCTGCAGGACCTTCTCTACCGGCATCAGAGCGGGGAATTGCCGTGCGAGATCCCGCTCATTATTTCGAACCACCCCGATAATCAGCGCATCGCCGACTTCTACCACATCCCTTACTTCGTCGTGCCGGTCACAAAGGACAACAAACGTGAAGTCGAGGAGAAACAGCTTGAACTCGTCCGCGAACATCGATGCAGCCTTGTCGTGCTGGCTCGCTACATGCAAGTTCTATCCAACGAATTCATCGCCGCCTGGGGCTCGCAGAATCTGATTAACATTCATCACTCCTTCCTTCCCGCCTTCATCGGCTCCAAGCCCTACCACCAGGCATTTCAGCGTGGAGTCAAGCTGATTGGCGCCACCGCTCACTACGTTACGCAAGTACTCGACGATGGTCCCATCATCGAGCAGGATGTCGTCCGCATCCATCACCGCGACACGGTCGAGGACCTCATCCAGAAAGGCCGCGACATCGAGAAAGTCGTGCTTTCGCGCGCCGTCCGCTGGCATGTGGAGAACCGAATTCTCCTGTACGGCAATAAGACCGTCGTCTTCCAATAGAATCTGACGGCACGAGCCCACCTGTATCCGATCAGCGCACGTACAGGGTCTGTCACTTCCGTAACCAGGTAACTAATTGCGCCGCTATGTACTTTCGGTTTTACTTAGAAAGACGACTGCGCTTTGCCTCGATCCGACCTAAGGAGCTGCATTGGTTGAAGACCCAAAATGGGAGCTAGCTTTGCTGGCCACCGTCCAGGCCTTTTACCAAAGGCTATTGAGCCAGCAACTTGGCGGACAACTCCCCGCTCCGGCCCAGTTGGCTCCCGATCTCATCGGCCATAGCGACGACGTTCAAGCCACCCTTGGCGAAATGCATCTCTGGATTCAGTTGCTGGACATGGCCATTACTCCGGCGATGCTTCGTGTGGGCATGACCGCTGACCTCGATGCAGAGGTGGCTGAAGCTCTCTTGCGCTACTTCGCGCGCCATCGAGACGACTCCGGTTCGAATCGCGACAAGACGGACCTGGTTGCCACTTTTCTTTTCCGCCATCCGCGCGTGCCCGGACAGTGGGAACGCCGTGGCTATGGGCTTGATGGATCGATCCCTCTCTCGCCATTTGAGATCGCTCTGCTTGAAATTCTTTCCGAGTCTGACGTTCCAGTCCTTCCTGAGGAGCACGTGCAGCTGCTGCGCGAATTTGGGCCCTTGCTCGATCAGGCCAATCGCTTCCAGGATTTTGCCGCTCTCATGGACTCTGGAATGATCCAGCGTGTCCGGGAACTGAAGGCTTCACTTGGCGAATCCATGTACCACCCCGGAGTTCTGGCAACCCTCGCTCCTTACAATGCCGGGTTCGGCGACCGATTCCATACGCTGTTTGCAAATGCCGCCCGGGAGATCAAGGATTTTGCTCGGCAACTCGAAGACTTGGGTGGCAGCATCTTGAGTACGGTGGATGGTGTTGAGGTCACCGTCGACCACGTTGCAGCGCTGAACGAAGGTGCGCTGTTGCGAGTGGACTATTCCGCCGCACTCGAAAAATTCCGTCGCGTTTCCCGATTGAAGAAAGAACTGGAGCGCAGGCCCCCAATCCGTAGAACGCCACGTCCGGCATCGGCCGCATGGCCAGGACAGTCAACTGGTGCCGGAGGTGCTGCGGCCGCTCCAGCCCGCGAAATCACATATGTTCCTCCAGCCATCACCCCTCAGGCATTGGCTATGGAGGAAGCCAAGCTCCGGCGCGTGGAAGAATCAATCCGGGTTTTCGTGCGTGTGGCCGATCCAAAGTTTCGTCAGATCGTTCCCATGCGCTATTTCAACCTGATGTTGAGCGCAACCGAAGTGGACGCCTACACGGCCGATTACCTCGAGCAGACGAACCCGCGAGCCGATGCCGCCCGCATGATGCTTCGCATCGTCGCTATGACCGCCCGCATGACTACGGAAATGGAAGAACTCAAGCGCTCCCCGCGAGGCAGCACCATTTGGAGAATGCACGCCGATTCGCTGGTTGCGCTCCTGGACCTCGCAAAACGCATGCCTGAGGCGGCCGCTGGCCTAAGTATGGCCTCCCACCAATCCTCAGGCAGCCCAAAAGGCGACGACTCTCTTCACGCTTCACTCGAAAAATTACTGGCGCGCAAATCCGAAATCGAAAAAGCAATCACCGCCGCCACATAGCGCTCTGTCGCCGCTCTGATTGTGAAATCTGTCATGTTTCCAAATAAAAAGGGGCAAGCATTGCTCGCCCCTGATTGCTGGCAAAAAACCAACCTTAGTGAATATCGAACTGCTCCTGATGCAGAGCTGGATCCGACTTCACGATGATCGTCTTCTTCGTGAGTTCTTCCATTTCGTTCAGCAGGCGTGCATTGTTGAGCTTTAATGCTTTCGCGACCTCTGGATTCACCCGCAACATCACGTCGTTATGTTCCAGATGCTGTGAGATCTTTCGCATCTCCACGTAGATCTCGTTGCACACGGTATTCACCGCCTTCACGAACCCAGTCGCCTGACAATACGGACATGGAGAGCCAATCGTCCGCTCCAGCGATTGCTTCACGCGTTTACGCGTGATAGCCACCAGTCCGAAATCATTGAACTGAAGCACCTTTGATGGAGCCCGGTCCGCGCGCAACGCTTCTTCCAATGCCTGCATCACTTTCTGCCGGTTGCGCCGCTCATCCATGTCGATGAAGTCGATGATGATGATCCCGCCCAGATCGCGCAACCGAATCTGCCGGACGATCTCGCGAATCGCATCAACGTTCGTCTTCACAATCGTGTCTTCCAGCCGCGAAGTCTTGCCCACGTACTTGCCGGTGTTTACGTCGATTGCGACCAGAGCCTCGGTCTGGTTGATCACGATGTAACCCCCGCTCTTCAGCCAAACCTTCGACTTGAGGGCTTTGTTAACCTCCTCATTCAAGCCGAACTGCTCGAACAGAGGTGTCTCCTTGGTGTAGAGCTTCACCCGCTTCACCAACGCTGGCTGGAAGCGATTGGCAAAACGCAAAATCCGCTCATACTCCGTTTCGGTGTCAACCCAAATAACCGAGAAATCCGAACTCACTTGGTCGCGCAGCACTCGCTCCACGACATTCAGATCGTGGTAGATAAGCGCCGGAGACTTGCTGTTCTCCGAGCGCGATTTGATTTCGCTCCACAGATTCTTGAGGAAGCGAATATCTGCGCGCAGCTCTTCGTCAGAGGCTCCGGCTGCGGCCGTGCGAACGATGAATCCTCCGCCGCCGTTCTCCCGCTCGCTCTGAATGATGCGCTTCAGGCGCTGCCGCTCCTCCTCGGAGGCAATTTTGCGCGACACACCCGTATGGTTCACAGTCGGCATGAAGACCAGGAACCGGCCCGGTAGCGCAATGTGGCTGGTGATGCGCGCGCCCTTTTTTCCGATCGGTTCCTTGGCAATTTGAACCAGAATTTCCTGCCCCTCTTTCAGCAGTTCGCTGATCTGAGGTACGACCTGATTTTCCCGACTGCGAAAACGTCGCCGCTGACCACGGCGGCCACCTCTTCTCCGGTCGAAATCTGCGCCACGATCAAAACGGCGTTGCGTGCGCTGTAACAACCTTGCTTCTGGCGTCGCAGAGCGAACCTCGGCGCTTGCATCAACCGTGCCCTCTCCAATCGCCTCCGCTTCGAGCAGAGCCTCGGCCTCGGCTTGCGCTTCTTCGAGTTCCATCTCTTCGGCCTCACGTTCCTCAGCCTCAAGCACGGCTTCGGAAGCTTCGCCGTTCTCGGCCGGTTCCGCTCGTTCGCCGGTTTCAGTTACCGCCGTGTCAATCCACTTAGCGGAACCTGGTCCAGCCAAGTCACCATTCGCTGCCCGCGTCTCTTCTTCCACCTCTTCGAAATCGTCATCGTCTTCGAGGCCCTCACCATAAGCCACCAAATCGGCCTCTTCCTCTTCGATCTCTTGCTCTTCCACTGGCCCTCCCGCGTCATATCGAACCTCGGGCACCGTTTCGCCGGGTTTGGCCAAAGCGGCAGCAAAATCCGCTTCATGCGGAAGCGCGACCTCCGCCGTCTCTTCCTCGTCGGATGCTGTGATCGCCGACTTCACGATTTCGCTCCGGAATTCTGCAGTGACTGGAGCCGCGTCTACTGACGCGCTTAAAGCCTCTCCATAAGCTTCTGCTTCCGTTGCCTGATCGTGTTGCTCATGCAATGGTTCCGAGATCTCTGCCGCAAATATCGGCTCGTCTTCCGGAAAGCTCGCCGCGATGGCGTTTCCGGCAATTGGCGATTCCGCCCGGGTCTCCGTCGCGCGTGCCGCGCTGGCCGCCTGGCGCTGATACTTGGAAATCGATTCCCCCGGCAAGATGATCGGTTGATATCCGGGAGGCGGTCCGTAGTCATAATCGCGTCCAGTCCGGCTCGTTGGGGTGGAGCGCTGAGAGCGCGAACTCGAAGCTCCGCGATCGAAGCGACCTGAACTGCGGTCACCTCGCGAATCGCTGAATCCTGCAGAACGCCCGCGATCTCCGTTGTCGCCACGGCGTCCGCGACGGCGGCGCCTTCCGCGAAAATCGCGATTATCGCGCCCAGCTTCAGCAACGTCCCCTGGCTCGGACGCTGCCACATCGAGTCCGCTTTCATCAGCTGGAGTGGCCGTTTCCGGCGAGGCATTCTCGGCGCCGACCGCTACACCTTCGGCGCGGCGAGCTTGCCCTCCGTTCGCAGGGCGATTTGTCGGAATCGATTCGGCCAGATCTTCATCCTGCTGTTCCAGGTCCATGAAGTCTGAGACATAGAGGAAGGCATCGCGCTCCAGCCCGATATCCACAAAGGCCGACTGCATGCCTGGCAACACGCGCGTCACCCGGCCTTTGTAAATCGATCCCGCTAAGGTGTATTCGTTTTCTCGCTCGAGGTAAATCTCGGCTAATTGATCATCCTCCACAATCCCCACTTTGGTTTCGTGAGGTGTGGAACTCACAAACAGTTCTTTGTTCATTGATACTCCGGTTCTCATTCACCGGACGGGAGAAGAGAGGGGCGCGCGGAAGGATCGACGTGCGTTCAGTTTCGCTCCGAATGCGAAAGGGCACAGCTCCGGCTCTCACGCCGAAACCTGCATTGCAGCAGATGTCTTTTAGATTTCTGCACTGATCGCTTTGAGCCGTTCTGTCAGGCCTGTGACCGCACTCTCGGGGCCCACCAAGCCTGGTTGTGGCTCGATGGGTAGCTTGTCGAGGGGGCCGTTCCCCGCCTGGCCGGCTTCAATCCTGTCCGGCGCTTACCTTCCCCGCCGGTAATCTGCCCTCCTTTTTCGCGAGGGCCTTCGTAATCTTTTGCCTTGTGTCTTGCTAATCTTGTTCGCCTCTCAAAGGCGCCCACCCTGCCGACCGTCTCAGTTCACAAAACGGCGCATTCGAACGTTCATCACGATCCCCAGCGCCAAAAACATGAACAGAACGGAAGACCCACCGTAACTCATGAGCGGCAAAGGTATTCCGGTGACGGGCATAAACCCAACCACCATGCCAACGTTGACCAGGATGTGAAAGCTAAGCACAGCCACCACACCCATCACCAGGAACGCGCCGGCGCGATCAGGCGCCGTTTGCGCATTCTGCGTCAAACGCATCAGCACAATAAAGTATAACAGCAGGAGCCCCAAAGCTCCTACGAAACCATGTTCTTCGGCAAATGCGGCGAAAATAAAGTCGGTTTGCGGAACCGGTAAGAACGACAGATGGGTCTGCGATCCCTGTGCGCTCCCCCAAATTCCTCCCGAACCCACCGCAATTAAAGACTGATTCACCTGATACCCGGAGCCTTGACGATCCGCATCCGGGTCTCGGAAACTCGATAGACGCTCCTTCTGATACGGTTTCAGTATCTTGATCCATGCCACTGGTAGCAATAGGGCCAGAATCAGGATTACAACCATCGCCTGCTTCCAGCGCAATCCCCCAAGAAACAGTCCCATGATCGCCACTGGCAAATACGTCAGCGCCGTGCCCAAATCTGGCTGGGCAAGCACTAAAAGCATCGGGAACCCCACGATCGCAGCCGCTTTCATAAAGTCAGACCACGACAATTCCCGCTGCTGCAAATCGGCAAAGTATTTTGCCACCGCCAGAATGAGTATCAACTTCACCCATTCCGATGGCTGAAAATGCGCCCCGCCAGGCATCTTGATCCAGCGGCGCGCACCTAGATACTTTTGCCCGAACAAACGAACGGCGATGAGCGATGCCAACGCTACTACATACATCCAGTGGACTTGTTCCAGCAGCGCCTGATAGTTGATCAGACTGACCAGAAACATGGCGCCCACCCCACCCAGGACCCAATAAATCTGTTTGATGTGGGCGCCTGCGAATTTGGTGTGCTCCGTCGCGCTGTGAATCTGCACGACTCCGAGCGCGCAGATGGCGAGCACGAAGCCTAGCAATAGCCAGTCGAAATCTCGATAGGAAACGTAGCGCGACATGGGTTCAGTCGCCCACCCCTCTGGAACTCATTGGGAGAAACTCACTGGCACGGATTCGTAGGACAGGCCGCGCTCATCGGATTTTCCGTGTCAACCAGCCATATGATTACGCCCGCTGTGCCAACTGCGGCCAGACCGCCATATACAAAAGCCGGCGAGCTCATGATTCCACCCTGCGCAGCTGCTGGCACATAGCCACCCCGGCGGCGCTTTTTCTTCTTTTTTTCCGCATCGGTGGTGTCGTCGCGAGTGGTCTGCTGCCCTTGCGCGACGGTTGTTGTCCCCTGACTGTCCTGCACCGTGATATCACCCTTGTTGGCCGCAATCTGCACGCGTCCGTCTACATCCACCACCTGAAATTCGGTCCACGAGCTTCCGGCCGGCTTTACCGTCACATCCCCTGCCCGAGCCGCCATTCCACCGGATGTCGTCACTCGCACTCCACCATGCTCGATCTCCACTGCTGGCCCTTCAAACTTCACCAGTGAATCGGCCATCACGGTCACGTTCGCACCGTTGCTCTGGATACTTGCTGTTGAATCAACCCGGGTCTGCAGGATGTCGCCAGAATACATGGCCAGTGTTTTTGGAACTTCAGTCCCATTCACCCAAGCCGGCCCCATCGTGTACAACATCGCCGAAGGGCCTTCACTGGCAAAGACTTGCAGCGGAAATGCGACTGCGAGAAAGCAGCATATCGCCGACTTTAAGGCCGACTTTGACATGAGGAGAAATCTCGCAATTGGGATTGTAGCCATCCTAAGCGTGCAAAAGGTTGCTGGTCAATGCGTTTATTCCCGTGGGTGCACTCGCGAGTAACAGGCGCCGCCCGAAAGGTCCAAGCGGCCGTTTCAGAAGCTAGTGGGTCAAGCCCTCGGCACGAGGTATACAAACTAGAGCGCCCTGCTCGGCCCTTTTGATGCTCAATCGCAGCCAGCGATTTCCCTCCAGACGCCTTTCAACCCGCGCCTTCAGGTAGTTGTCGGTCAAGGCTTCAGTAAAATCCACTCCGCCTGTTTGCAGGGTAATCGCCTCCAAGTCCTGGCCGACCAGAGACTGCATAAACGCCCTCTTTTTGGCAGATGCGATCTCGCGCAGAATTCTGTTTCTTTCCTTCGCCACGGCCACCGGAACTTGTTCTTTATGTTCTGCCGCCGGAGTTCCTGGGCGCGGAGAATACGTGAACACGTGGAGATAGGTGAACGGCAGTTCTTCGACCATGCGCCGCGTTTCCGTGAACTCCTCTGCGCTCTCGCCCGGGAAGCCTACCATCACGTCTGCCCCGATCGCAGCGTAGGGCATTGCATTCCTGATCTTCCAGATCTTTTCCCGATAATGCCAGGGCCGATACTTGCGATGCATGCGTCGCAAAACCGCATCGCTTCCCGATTGCATCGGCACGTGCGCATGCTTGGCAATTCGCGGCGATGACGCCATCATTTCAATCAGTTCATCGGTCCAGTCCATCGGCTCAACTGAACTTATCCGCAGCTTTTCCAGTGTGGTTTCCGCGAGGATAACGCGAATCAGATCCACCAGTCGACGGTTTGCCTCCAGGGAATCGCCGTTCGCTATTGCCTGTTCGCTGCCCGGTTGGACTCCGGTCTTGCGAATGGCCAAGAGCGATGGGCGAAGAGCGGAGAAATCCCTTCCCCACCTTCCAAGATTGATTCCCGAGATCACCACTTCGCGATAGCCAGTCTCGACCAGCTTTCGCACTTCCGCGATTGCCCGCTCCTCTGGCAATGAGCGGCTCTGGCCTCTTACATACGGGATAACGCAAAACGAACAACGATTGTCGCACCCATCCTGCACTTTGAGATTGGGCCGAGTCCGCTGGTTTGCCGCCTCGAAGACCGGAGCCGCCATCAACTCTGTGTGGGCAAAAATGTCTCCGACGTGGAGTGCGGGCAATCCCATGGGATCGTCTACAGTGAGTCGCTCCAGTGGAACGAATCCAGCCGCAACGGAGGAAGGAGGACCCGAACCAACCGCGATCTCGGCCGCCTGATGTTTGTGTGAATTGCCGACGATCCAGGTTACTCCCGGCAGGGCCGCTAGTTCCTCAGGAGCGCGCTGCGCATAACATCCCGTTACCAGGATCTTGCAGTCAGGATTATTTCTGCGCAGGCGGCGAACCGCAGCACGCGCATCTCGGTCGGCACTCTCTGTCACCGTGCACGTGTTGAGCACTACGATTTCCGCATCTCGAGGCGCGCTGGTCCGCTCCAGGCCGCGCTCCAGAAATTGCCGCTCCAGCGCCGCTCCATCGGCCTGCGTCGCCCGGCAGCCAAAATTCTCTATGTAGAAGCGTGCCACGCTCCTATACTAACCGAGGGGACGACTGGCAATGCTTGACCCATCCGCGATATCGCACGTGTATTGCATCGCGTAATCTATGGTGACGTGCGAATGAAAAGGCGCATCCTTCTCGTCGATGACGACCTCGCGGTTCTGTTGACCTTGAAAGCCGTGCTGGAACTCCATGATTTCGAAGTAGAAACGGCCTCCAACACAGCCGAAGCGATTAGCCATTTGGAGTCGCGCGACTATCACATGGTGATCAGCGACCTGCACATGGAAACCGAGAAGGCGGGCCTGGAAGTGATCCGCGCCGCGCGCCGGCAAAGCTACAACCCCGCTACCGCGATTCTGACTGCCTATCCCCCATTCAGCGAAGATACCGGCAGCGATCATCGCCACCGCGCCGAGTACCCAGAGTCCATGCTTATCAAGCCGCTTGGCACCACTGACCTGGTTCGCCAGATCGAGGCCCTGCTGATTCGCCACGCGGACAGTCAGCAGTTCCGCCGTCGCCGCGCGCTTTTTCAGGCACACCTCAAGCATCGCTCCGCAAGCTGAGCGTGGGGCGTGACCATCTTAGACTTCGGGGAGAGATTTTCAGGCGCTCGCAACGTGCCGAGCTTGCTGAAAGCATTCGCGGCACAACACCGGTCGCCCTTGGGTCGGCCGGAACGGCACTGTTGTCTCTTTGCCGCACTGCGAGCAATTCGTCCGCGTCTCCGTCTTCGCGTACGTATGGCCCTGAGTTCCAGCGCCCAGCACGGCAACCCGCTTGCCCTTGCAGCTCTTGCAACGCTTCGGTTCGTTCTTGAATTGTTTGTCGTGGAAAAACAACTGTTCGCCAGCTGTAAACACGAACTCCGTACCACAATCCACGCACTTCAATACTTTGTCCTGGAATTCCATTGGAAGAGGCGCTCCCATTCCCCATGCCTGCGTAACCACGGGAGACCCGAACAGGGAAGGATCCGGTTCATTTCGTGGGCAGGAGGTGTACATCCCCCTCGTACTGACCTGTGGACTCGGCCCGCCATGCGATGTGCACCGCATGGTTCACTGCTTTGACGCCCTGCCAGGTGGCCTCGACGGAACTTTCATTGGAGACCAAGGGCCGCCCCCTCACCAACGGCCCTATGTCTTCTGTCTTTCTCTTTAGTCTTGTTCCTTGCGAGCTTTTTTGCGGCTTCGCTTGCGCGCCAGCGCTTCTTTTACGCGCTTTCTCTCACCGGGCTTCAGATAGAACGAGTGACGCTTTACCTCTTTGATGATGTCCTCGGTCTGAACCTTTCGTTTGAACCGGCGAAGTGCGTTTTCTAGCGATTCACCTTCTTGAAGTCGAACTTCAGCCAACGAGACTGCACCCCCCTCTCGTCCTGGCGGGACTCGTTAGTTATGGCAAGCCTCCCCCTCCCAAGTCAAGGGGAATGTGCGCGAATTTACCCCCGCTTCAGAAATTCAGTCGCAGCGACATCTGAACTTGCCGCGGAGCATATGCACTATTCGCCTTCATGAAGCTTGCAGGTCGCTGATAATAGGCGGGATAGTATACGCCATCGACCGACTGCGCATACTTGATAAACTGCCCCGACGAATTGTAGAAACCGTTATCGGTGATGCCATATCTCTTATTGTCGCGATTAAGAAGGTTGAAGGCCTCGCCCGTCAGCTCGAGCCGAAGATGTCCACCGAGCTTGATCCGCCTTCCCACCCGCATATCCATAGTGGCGTAATCGGGGCCCAGGAATGCATTCCTTCCATAGCCGGCTAGCCGGTCGTTCCCTGTGTTGCCGTCCTGGTTCGGATCGCCGGAAACCGTAGCGTTTGCCGGACGCCCAGAACCGTAGGTCACTACTGCAGACGCCTTCCAGTGATTGAAGATCGCGGAGAGTATCCCGTGCTGCGAGTCGAACGGATGCGGCTCTTCTACCATGGCAATTGTCAGCCGGTTTCGTTGATCGGTCACGCTGGGTCCGCGCTCGCTGTTCGGCGAGTAGGAATTCTGTACGGTGGCAGGCTGTCCCGCCACCAGCGCGTCTTGCCCGTCGTCGATCGCCTGCGCCAGGGTATAACTCAGGCGGAAATACATCCCGCGCGACATTCTCTTCTGCAGCGATACGGTCACGCCGTGATAAACGCTTGAGGCCGCGCTCTCGAACTGGTCGATCGCTCCCAACTGTGAGATCGGCCTTACCAGCGGATTAATGCACGGAGGATAAGGGCAGCTGAAACTGTAGGTGTTCTGCCAGGTCGCGAACGATGCCACCGGATAAAACGCATTCTCGAAGCTCGTATCGGTGGAATCGAAGATCGGATAGCTGTAGTACACCGGCGGCGGCAGGTTAATATCCCTTGCCCGGATCATGTCCACCCCATGGACATACAAGTACGAAACCTCTCCCGTAACTCCGGACCCGAACTCTCGCTCCAACCGAAGACTTCCCTGCTCTGCCCGCGGCGTCTTGAATCCTGGTCCAAACGCGGACACCTCGGCCGTCGCATACGGCTCCAACGAAGCTGGCACAGTGCACGAAATAGGCCCGCGCGGACAATTAACCGCGGGGTTCGGGTACAAGGGGAATACGGCCTGCTGGGAAGAATTCGTGTTGTCGAGAGATAGAAACTGATCGGTCACACCGTTGTCATTCATCACGGCCGATTGGTAAATCTGCGGAATCCTCGTATAGAACACCCCAAATCCCGCCCGCATCACGACCGGCCTACGGTCGCCGAACGCGTAAGCCAGTCCCACTCGTGGGGCAAAGTTCTTGTCTGGTTCCGGCATCTGCCCGGCTAGCGGCCACAACGGATTCCGCACCATCTCAGCCCGCGAAAACGTCTGCAAGTCATACCTCATGCCCAAGCTGGCAGAAAAGTGCGGTGTTATCCGGATCGTATCCTGCGCGAATGCCGCATAGTCGTTGCTGTCAGGATGCGACACGGGGTTCCCGAAATTCTGCACGTAGTAGCGAGCCAGGTTCGCGGGAGGTCCAATCCAACTGCCAGCATCCGCGTTCCAACTTGGCATCACCGTGTGCGCCCATGCTCGTAGCGGAGTCAGCTCTACTCCGCCATGCACAGGTTGAAAGGTCCACGGATCGACCACGATGTAATCAAAGATGTACTCGCCGGCAAACAACGATGGGAAATAGTTGTAATCCCACGTTCGCATCGCATCTCCGCCCAATTTCAATTCATGCCGTCCAAGGCTCACGCTCATCGTTTCAGCCACGTGCAATCTGTGCTCGCGAGTCTCTCGCGGCAAAATTGACGACTCCCCCATCCCGGCGATCCAGTTGTAAATCTCAGTCGACGGAAGCCCCGAATTCGGCGACGACCATTCCAGGTCGCGAGAAAACTGGGCCCGCAAATGACTGGTCCAGCGCGGAGTGAGCGTGCTCAGCAGCGAAAGCGATGCGCTCTCGGTCCTTACGTTCTCGGCTCCATTGCTGCTCATAGCATCGTTGGTAATGGGGCTCGACGGTTCGAAAAACACATTGTTGATCCCGTAATATTGCGAGGTACTCAACTTCGCCGACAGCAACTCATGCGTGCTTAGTACGCGATCCAGCTTGAAGAATCCGGCATTCCCTATCTGCCTCGACTCATATTCGCCTCCTTGCGCCGAAAGCTTCGCCGCCGCAGACAGCACCAACGATTGATCGCACGCTCCGCCTCCAATTGCCGGAGGGCACACTTCGTAGTCTCCGGGAGTTGGATAGTCTCCGGGTTGCGGGACGACCGCCGTCTGCCCGTTGTCAAACTGAACCACCATGGGCACGCGTAGGATGTGCTGATCGTACCCCGCGAAGAAGAACATCTTATTGCGCTCAATCGGTCCGCCGACTGTTCCACCAAACTGTTGCTGCTGATCGCTCGGGTTGAAGCCGACAAACGCCGGCGCAGCGCCGCCGATTGCACTATCGCGCAAATAGTAAAACGAGCTTCCATGCCAGTTGTTTGTTCCCGACTTGGTTACGACATTCACAACCGCCCCTGCCGCGCGTCCGGACTCTGCCCCATAACTGTTCGACGACACCCGGAATTCCGAGATAACCTCATTCGAAAACTGGTAGGGTGCGCGATACCGTCCTCGCGCCTGCGCGAAAAATCCGTTGTTGTTGTCGGCTCCATCCACCAGATAGCTGGTCTGGTAGCCACGAAGGCCCCCATAAGAGAGGTCGCCGTTCGATCCCGAGGTCAGTCCTCGTGGATCCTGCGTTACTCCGGGCGTCAGCAACATCAGGTCCGTGAATCGGCGGCCATTCAATGGCAGATTCGCAATTGCTTCCTCATCAATCACCGACGAAACCGCACTCGGCCTCATCTCTACGCGATTCGGCTCGGCTGAAACCGTCACCGTCTCTTGCGGCCCCGCCACCGATAGCTTGAATGCTAGCTGCGTAGCCGCTCCGATCTCGACGCGAATCGTAGGGGAGATCTGCGGCGACATTCCCTCGGCCTCGGCACGCGCCGAATAATTTCCAGGAGGCAGCAAATCCATCACAAAGCGTCCATCGACCCCGGTGGCGGTGTGATAGCGCACGCCGGTCTCCACGCAGATCGCAACGATATCCGCGTTCGTCACCATGGCGCTTTGGGCGTCCTGCACTGAGCCTCGTAATGCGCCAGTGGAGGCATCTTGCGCCCAGGCATCACCGAGCATCGCGATCACGATGAGCGGCAAAAGAAATGTTCTGGACCAGGAAAGGCAGGAAACCCTAAAGGTGTGTAACGAAACCGGCAGACGACCGCGAAGCATACAAATCCCCCCGACACGAAACTCGGAATCGGAGGAGATTCAAGGAACCCTTGAGGTCGGTATACCAGAGTGCGCCGTCTGAAAAATGTGACCCGGCGCACTCCAATTCTGTTCAGTTTCAAATTGGTCTTAGGGTAAGATGTGTGCCACCCTACCTCAAGCTTTCGCGAGCCAACAAATATGAGCGCAGCACACGATGATTACGCGTTGGGCCGTTCAGCGCACGAATATGCGCGACTGGCGCGCCAGGCCGAATTCATGAAGCCCATGACGCAGCGGCTTTTTGCCGACGCAGGAATTCGACCCGGCATGACCGTTCTTGACCTGGGATCAGGTGCCGGCGATGTCGCCATGCTGCTGGCGGAAATGGTCGGCCCCGAGGGAAAAGTAATTGGCCTCGATCTCGATCACGACGCGATGCAGCATGCGCGAGAGCGAGCCGTTGAAGCACGCTTTCACCAGGTCCACTTCGTCCATTCCGATTTTGCCCATTACATTCCCGACGCGCCGCTCGACGCGATCGTCGGTCGCCTGGTTCTTATGTATCAAACTAACCCGGGAGAGGCGTTGGCGCAGGTCACCAAATATCTTCGTCCCGGTGGCGTGGCTGCGTTCATTGAGCCCATGTTCCAGGTGCCGCCAGGCCGCGATAGCAACATCAAGACGATGACTACATGCTTGATTGAGACGCTCAGGCGCTCCGGAGCGCACGTCGATCTCGGGCGGCGGCTGCATCGGGTATTTCAAGCCGCTGGTTTGCCCGTGCCAAAGATGCGCCTTGAAGGAGTCGTGGACGGACACGACGATTCCCCGCTCTTTCAATATGCCGTGGACACGATGGCCAGTCTTCTGCCCAAAGCCCTTGAGTACGGAGTCCCGAACGCCGAGAAACTGGACATTCCCTCTCTTCCCGGCATTATTCGCGCTGAAATGAACGCGGCCGGCATTGCCATGATGGTCACTACCGTGGTCTGCGCGTGGTGCAAGACTCCCGCGTAGCGAATAACCTGTGATCGTCAGGTCCTCCTGAGACCTCAAACCTAAGACCTGATACCCGATCAATCTTGCGAATTTTCCCGCTGTCTAGTGCGCGGGCGCGGTTGCCGGCGCCTGTGGCGCAGTGGTTGCTCCCTGTGGCGTCCCGAAATTCACCTTCGGCACCTCCCGCGAGCCCGGTGAGGCCTGGAAGTACGCTGCATTTTCCTTGTAGCCGGCTAATCCGGCAAAAATGTTGTTCGGGAACTTCAAGAGGTACGTGTTGTAATCCTGCAAAGCATCGTTGTAGCGTTTGCGCTCGACCGCAATCCGGTTCTCCGTTCCGGCCAATTCATCTTGCAAGCGCAAGAAGTTCTCGTTGGATTTGAGCTGCGGATAGTTCTCGACAATCAGCAGCAATCGCCCCAGCGCGCCGTCGAGTTGCTGGTTGGCGGCAATCTTGTCCGAAGGCGTTCCGGCCGAGAGCAATGCCGACCGCGCTTTTGCGATGTCGCCGAACACCGTCTGTTCTTGCTGCGCGTAGCCCTTCACGGTTTCGACTAAGTTCGGAATCAGGTCCGCCCTTCGTTGCAGCACGATGTCGACTTGCGACCACGCCGCCTTCACCGCCTGGTCTTTGGTGACCAGCGTATTGCGCACTCCAACGTATTGCCCAAAACCGATCAGGATGATCAACACGATCACAACGACAATACCTAGTAGAACTTTCATGTCAGTCTCCTCGCTCTAATCCAACAGCTCATCGACCTTCGCTGTAATTCGTTCCACTGCGTTCAAATATCGCGCGAACACCTCATCCGCATTCAAGCTTTTTCGAGGCACCTTGCCTTCACGGATATCGAATAGTTGCACGATCGCTGCCGCATCGAACCCGGCTTTGGCTGCTAGCTTCTGCACTGCTTCGCGCTTCGAAGTCGCCGCAGTCTCTCCGAGCGCAATCAGTGCATGGCGCGAAAGCGTGCCAAACGCCGGAACCGATCGCAGCAGCAGATCCCACTTCCCCTCTTCTTTCCCCGCGACCGCCAGCAACCGCTGCCGCAAGAGGATTGTCTTCTCGCGAAGTTCATATTCCACCTGCGCCCGATGCAACTTCATCGGAATCTCCAGATCCTTTAGCACATCGTCGCCCCACAGCACGCGATAGCTTCGCTTCATATCAAGAAATTCGATCGAGAACACATCCGCGCCCCGTCTCAATTCTTCCGCCGTCATCAGCAACGGAGCATGATGCCTCTGCCGCGCCCACCACTCTGCCGCCGGAGCCAGGTTCGCAATCGCCGGAAACGAAGTCTCACCCAGCACGCACAACAGGTTGATGTCGGAGTGCTCAGGAACGTACTCGCCCGCGGCCGCAGAGCCGTAGAGAATGACCGCTTTCAAATTCGCTCCTGCCGCCTGGTGGAGCTTCCCAACAAATTCGTTGATCAGTTTGTCCGGAACCATGCGCATTCCTTTTGAGTTCTCAGCTCTCAGTTCTCGGTTCATAGTTTCTCAAGAGTTGCGGATCGCGTCTTTGCTGAGAACTAGCAACTACGAACTAATACCTGCACTTACCAGCTCCCTCCCGCGCCACCGCCTCCCGTACTTCCGCCGCCAAAGCCGCCAAACCCACCGCCACCACCACCGAAGCCGCCACCACCCCAACCTCCTCCGCCATAGCCGCCGTATCCTCCGCGTCCCCCTCCGCCGAGAAGCGATCCCAACAAAAAGCCTGATAAACACCCGCTACCACCACCACGAAGCAACGGCACAATGATCAGAAAAAAGATCACCAGCAGAATCAGCCCGAGCCAGCCGGGAATCTCCGGGGCCGGCTGCCGCGGAGGTCCGCGTGGCGCAGGAGGCGCTTCGATTCCTGTTAGGGTCACGCCCGCGTCCTGCGCTATCACCATAGCAACGCGCATCGTGATCAGCTTCACCGCGCCGTTGTAGTCGCCGGCTTTCAGAAACGGTACCATCTCGCGTCCGAAACCACCGACCTTGCCATCTGGAAGAATCGATTCGAGCCCATAACCGACGTTGGTGTAATACTTGCGATCCTGCGTCGCCAACAAGATCAGCACTCCCCGATCGCTCTTCTTTCCCCCGACTCCCCACGCCTGATAGAGCGCGACTCCGTAGTCAAACGCCTCCTGTCCATCGAGCGTCTTGACCGTAACGACAGCGATCTGCGCCTTCGCCTTCTCATCCACCTGACGGCACAGGTCATTCAGTTGCGCGACGGTCGCGGGATCGAGCACTCCGGCAAAGTCGTTGACGTAATTGGTTGGGTGAAGCGAGGAAATCGGCTCGGCCGCTGCCAATGTACCCACTGCGGCCATCAGAAGCCCGATTTTAAACAGAAATTTCACTTGAGCAGGAGATTGTACAGGAGGAAAGAGAGCTACGAGCCAGCGACCTGTGCCTGTTAGGCAAAACGTATCAGCGAAGGTGATCGAGCATCGTGATCTGGCGCTCCTCCGCGTCGTTCATGACAACTTTCTTGCCGTCGGAAGTCGCTCCCATCCAATAGGCTGCAGTATGTAGCGGTGCCAATTCGCGGCTGGTGTCATTGGCCGGATCAAAGAAATCCAGGAACGTCTTCCCGTCAGGTGTATCGGAGAACAGCAACAACCCGCCTCTGGTTACCGTCCAGCTTCTCCACGTTCGCGGCTTCACGGATGCCGTCACCAGGCTCTCGTTGCCTCCGCCGACCGGCACCCTCCATATCTCAGGATTTTCGCCACGCGATTTCGAATAATAAACATTGCCGTCCCCCGATTCGAGCGCGGCGAAACCTCCGCCGCTTGTCACCTGGATCGCACCTCCGCCATTGATTGCAGCCTTCCAAACCTGCCAGTCCCCAGTACGGTCGGAAGAAAAATAAACGAATCTTCCGTCGCGCGAAAAACTCGGGACGCATCCCTCGGCGATTGGGTGAGCGATCGAAGGCTGATCGATCGGCGCCACAAAGATATGTGTACCATCGTCCAAAGGCGCATCAAATGCGATGCTTTTGCCATCGGGCGCCCAGCGCGGCGTTCCCGCGCTGTCGGTGAAACTCACCTGCACCGGATCGCTGCCATCGGCGTTGCTCATCCAGATCTGCCATGGCCCCGACCGGTTCGACATGAACACAATCCGCTTGCCGTCGGGCGAAAACTGCGGCGCTGCGTTGCCTGCATCACCCGGGATGATGGTGCGAAACTCCGCCGTCTGCAACAAGCCGTATCCTTCCCTTTGCGGCAAGGAGCCCGGGACTGATTTCACCATCGCCTTTTGCTCGACTGCGTTCCGCTCCAGTTCAGCGGGTCGATTGATCTCCCATCTTAAATCGGCAAGCTCAGCTTTCTCTTTGCTCTCTTGCCGCGCGGCCGATTTCTCGGCTGATTCCGATGAACCAGTAACTGGCTGGACGGGATCCATCAGAAAAACTCCAATTAAACCCCCCACAACCAACGCCACTGTGGCCGTCATGAGAAGAGACCAGGGTTTATGCAATGCAGCTTGGGGTACGAAACCGGCGATCTGACTCCCGATAAGTGGTGACACGACTGCCCGATCTTCCAAGTGTGGCCTGGTCTGTTCAGCGGGCTGGGCTTCAACAGCCACATTCAATACTTCGCCGATGAAACGGTACCCGCGCCGTGGCAGGGTTTCGATGTATTTCGGACGGTCGGCGGAGTCGCAGAGCGCTTCCCGCAATTTGTTGACGGCCGCGTTCAAACCGTGCGTGGCATCGACAAAATGACCTTCAGGCCAGAGGCGGCGTTCGAGCTCCTCGCGAGCCACCAGTTCTCCCGCGCTCGCCACCAGCATCTCCAGAATCTCAAATGGTTGCCGCGCCAGTTTGAGTTTCGTTTCGTTCTTCCAAATCTCCTGGGTGTTGAAGTCGGCTTCGTATGGCCCAAATCGAACGCGATGAGCGGATTCGTCGTTTTTCATAGAAACCCACAGCCTTGATCAGGCGGACTGGTCCCTCATTCTCTGAGTACGAGTTCCAGAGAACAAAAGTTCCCCACTGTGTGACGAATGATTATGAAAACCGTAAGCGCTAAACCGCCGTGGCTACTGCCACTTGCCAGTTATCAGGCGGGAGGCTAGCGACCGCTGACGCCTACCGCCGGTTTGCCGCCAAGGTACTTGCCTACCTCAACATCCAGCAGTTCCATCGGAAGCGCGCCGTTTCGCAATACGGCATCGTGGAAGTCGCGTACGTCAAACTTCGGACCCAGCTGCGATTCCGCCTGGCGCCGCAGTTTGATGATCTCGAGCTGACCGGTCTTGTAAGCCAGCGCCTGTGCGGGCCAGCTGATGTAACGATCAATCTCGGCAAGATTTTCCGTAGGAGCATGCGCTTTCAAGTAATCCTGCGCCTGTTCGCGCGTCCAGCCCATCGCGTGGATGCCGGTATCAATCACAAGCCGCGCCGCCCGAAAGCGCTCGCTCGCAAGTTCCCCGAACTTGTTGTAAGGATCCTTGTACATGCCAAGCTCCGATCCCAGCGACTCGGCGTAGAGCGCCCAGCCTTCCGCGTAGGCGCTGTTGTTGTAAAACTTGCGAAAATCGGGCAAGCCCGGCAGCGAGTGGGCCAGCGAGATCTGAAAAATATGTCCCGGCACGGCCTCGTGCAACACGAGCGCTTCTTTGTCGTACTTCACCTGCTTCTCGGGCTGATAAGCCTGCAAGTTGAACCATCCAGGAGTGCTTCCATCAGGCGATGGAGCCTGCGCGTTCGAAGCGGTCGCCGCTTCGCGATCCTCCGGTATCGCCCGCACTCCATAGAGCAGCAGCGGAATATGCTTGAACTGGTTCGGCAGGTCGGGCTCGATGATCTTCGCCGCGTTGCGGCAATAGATCAGCATCTCGTCTTTCGAGTGGAACTTTTGCTCGGGATCATTGGCCAGCTTCAGCTCCAACTCGCTGACTGTGCCCTGAAAACCGGTCTGCTTGGCAATTGCCAGCATCTCGCCTTCGATCCGGTCAACCTCGGCGAGCCCGATCTTGTGAATCTCCTCCGGCGTCTCGTTCGTGGTCGTCAGGCGGCGAATCAGGATCTGGTAATCCTCCCTGCCATTCGGCAGGCCCGAAATTCCGACAGTTGGCCGCACGTGGGCTGCATAGGTCGTCTGCATGTAGTTGAGCGCTTTGCGCCACGCCGGACGAAAATCATTCTCGAACGCTGCCGTTGCCTCTTTGCGCAACCGCTCACGCTCGGCCGCAGGAATACTCGGCGGCATTTTCTTCAGAAAAAACAGCAGTGCAGTCTTGTCGGCATCCTGTCCGACTTGCGTGGTAAGTTGGCCGATGACGAGATCAGAGACGATCTTCGGCTGCGTCATCTGGTGCGCGATGGCCTCGTTCAAAATCTCGATATTTTGGTCCACATAGAGCGGAATTGCGTGCAGGCGGGCGATGATGTTCTCGCAATCCTTCACCGTGAACGCCGGCATCCGATCGACGATCGTATAGACGCTATTGTGGAAGCCGAAAAGCTGGCCTACCCGGATCAGGTAAGTCTGCAAATCATAGGCATCAAGCTGCGTGCGCAGGTCGTAGCGCAGAAGATTGATGCTCAGCTGATCTCCTTTGGAAAGTTGCCCCTTCGAAAACGCGTCCGCCTTGGCCAACGCCTGTTCCAGATGCGAGCGTCGGCGGGCGCGGCCTTCTTTCGACAAATCCGACCAGCGGTCGTCGTATTCATGCCGTCCGATTGAGGTCGCATATTCAGGCGAGTCGCGCAGCGTCTCCTCGAAATACTCAGAAAAGAACTTGGCAAGCTCGGGAGAAGAGGTTTGACCCGATGCCAGTGGAGCTTGAGCTGTCGAGCGGGCGTTGCCCAAGGCAATGATTGCCATGAGCGCGAACACACGAACGAGCCACTGCTGAGTAACACCGAATCCCCACCGAACCTTCATTGTTCCCCTCTGCATGGTTCCCCCCAGGCATCGCATTGTATATTGCCTGGTTTTCTCTGTATCCCCCGTGCCCCCGTGGTGGATTTTGGTCGCATCTGCAATCAACGCATCTTCATGCTATTTTGAAGACTCGACCATGATCCGCTCTCACAAAGGCATCACCCCGCAAGTCCCTGAAACTGCCTACGTCGATGACTCCGCGCAGCTGATCGGCGATGTCGTGCTCGGCGAGCATTCGAGCATCTGGATGAACGCGGTCCTCCGCGGCGACGTGCATGAGATCCGCGTCGGCCACTATTCGAATATTCAGGATGGAAGCACTCTGCACGGCATGAAGGAGCAATACGGCGTCTACGTCGGCGACTACGTGACGGTCGGGCACAACGTCATCCTCCACGGATGCAAGATCGAGGACCGCTGCCTGATCGGCATGGGCTCGATTATCCTGAATGGAGCGGTGATCGGCCGCGGCTCGATCATTGCGGCGGGAACGCTGATTCCGGAGAAAACAGTTGTCGAGCCGAATTCGCTGTGGATGGGGTCGCCGGGAAAATTCCGCCGCCAGCTCGAAAAAGAAGATGAAGACATGATTCTGCGCTACGTCGAGAACTACGTCGGGTATAAGAAGCAGTATTTGCGAGAGCGCAAGGGCGAATAGATGTACTGTTTTCCGCTCCACTGCCAACGGCGATCGACAAGGTATGCGTAGCCGATGACTCCCAGCTGAAGGACCTGCTTTATAAGTGGTGTCATCCTGAGCGGAGTGGAAACTTCACGCAGTGGAGTTTCCACGGAGTCGAAGGACCCCTATTCCCTTTCGTGTTCCCGGGGAGCGTCGAAGCGTTCCCTCATCACTTTGGATGTTCCTTGCCACTGGCCATCGCCCACTGGCAATTGAATCCACCTTGTACAATGTCATCCTGAGCACGAAAGAGTGTGTCCAGCCCGAGGGTTTCGTCCCTATTGCCGCTTGTTTAAGCTAGGAGCTAAAAGCTAGAAGCTGATGATCAAAGCCGTTCGAGGAACCCGCGACCTTCTTCCCCCTGATACCGCTCTCTGGAACTTCGTCGAAGCGACCGTGCGCGACGT
>DATJNC010000028.1:0-6306 GCA_035508395.1 Terriglobales bacterium
AGTAAGGCCAAGATGATGCGGATTTATATCGGGGAAAACGACAAGTGGAATGGGAAACCGCTCTATGAAGCAATCGTCAATGGATTGCGGGCCCATGACATTGCAGGGGTCACGGTTTATCGCGGAATCCTCGGCTACGGCGCCAACCGCCGGATCCATAAGGACGCGAAACTCAGCCTCTCGCATGATCGTCCGATTTTGTTGTCGGTGGTGGACATAGAAGAAAAGCTTCAGAAGTTTATGCCGATTCTGGACGACATGGTTCAGCAGGGCCTGGTTGTACTTTCAAACGTCGACGTCATCAAGTACACCCACAACTTTCAGAAATCCGAGCGCCGGCAGGAGATGCAAATATGAAGCTCGAAGGCAAGGCCAAGATGTTGCGCATTCATTTCGGTGAACAAGACAAGTGGCAAAGCAAGCCTCTCTACGAAGCGATTGTGATGAAGTGCCGGGAACTCGACATTGCCGGCGCGACCGTGTTCCGCGGCATCGAGGGCTACGGAGCCAGTACGCTCATCCACAAACGTCATCTGCTGCGTTCTTCCGATTATCCCATCATGGTTTCGGTCATTGATACGGAGGAAAAAATCCGCGCACTGATTCCCGCTCTTGACGAAATGGTAGATGAAGGCTTGATCGCAATGTCGAATGTGGAAGTGATTCGCTATGTGCACCAGGAAGGTGCGCGGTCACAGGGCTAAAGCACAATGTCTTCGAGCAAGGATCAAGTCAGCGTTGCGCTAAGTCAGGAGTCTGTGGCCCGTCATAGTCCTCCTCTGTTCGGCGCTGGCATTGTTGATGGAGCAACCCGGCTTTCCCGCCTTGCAACCCTCGCTCAAGAACTTGGGACGGACCCGGTCGCCGACGAAGCCCGAGAACTCTCGGCCCGCGTCACCGAGGGGCGCTTTTACGTCGCTTGTATAGGACAGTTTAAGAGGGGAAAATCCACCCTCATCAACGCACTGATTGGAGAGCCAGTCCTTCCGACCGGTTTCATTCCCGTAACCGCAGTACCGACTGTGATTCGTTTTGGCGAACACTTGCACGCCCGCATTCGGCTGAATGACGGCTCGTGGAATGAGGTCCCAGTCCCAGAGTTAAAGCAGTACGTCACAGAAGAACTCAACCCGGAGAACAAAAAAGGGGTACAAGGAGCGGAAGCGTTTATTCCCAGCCCCCTGCTTTCTTCGGGAATGTGCATCGTGGACACACCTGGGCTTGGCTCCGTTTTCAGTGGGAACAGTGCAGCCACGCAGGCATTTATCCCTCACATCGATGCTGCGTTGGTCGTTGTGGGCGCCGACCCTCCGCTTGCCGGTGAAGAGTTGACGTTAGTGGAAGCGGTGGGCAAGCAGGTGCACGACCTCATTCTGGTTCTTAATAAGGCGGATCGCACCACGGATGCGGAGCGAATGGCGGCGGCAGACTTCACGCGCCAGCTGCTCCGGAAGAAACTAAAGCGCGATATCGGTCCGATTTTTGAAGTCAGTGCGCAGGAGCGGGCGGAGAATCGCGGACCGTACCGGGACTGGGACAAACTGAAAGGGGCGTTGCAGCAACTCGTAGACGGATCCGGACGGCAACTGGTGCGAGCGGCCTGCGATCGTGGGGTACAGCGACTGAGCGAGCAGTTGCTGGCGATCATCCATGAGGGGCGGGACGCTCTGCGGCGGCCGGTCGACGAATCGGAACGTCGAATTTCCCTGATGAAAAAGACTATTTCCGAAGCCGAGCGGTCCATGCGCGAACTCAGCTTTCTCTTCATGGCGGAGCAGCAGCGCTTGTCTGATCTGTTTGTCGACCGGCATAAGGCCTTCTCCGCCTCGGCACTTCCTGAGGCCAGACAGGAATTTCAGGAGGCCTCGCAGTCCGTTGCGGGTGCATTCGGTCCGTCCTACCGCCGCCGGATTATGAAACTGGCACAGGACATTGCTCACCGCCACGTGGTGCCCTGGCTCCGTCCCGAACAAGAAGAAGCCGAAAGAGAATACCGCCGAGTTGCTCTGCGTTTTGTCGAGATGGGAAATGAGTTCCTGCAGCAGCTGGCGAGTGCCGGCATTCCGGAGTTGGCCCGAATGCCTCACGCGCTTGATCCTGAAACCGGGTTCCGCGTGCGCTCGAAATTCACATTCATGGATTTCATCGAAGTGGCGCAGCCGGCTTCCCCTCTGCTTTGGCTCGCAGACGTGGTCCTCCCTCTGGTTGGCGCTCGAAGACTAATCAAGAACGACGGTCAACAGTTCCTGGTCAAGTTGCTCGAAACCAATAGTACCCGCGTGCAGAGCGACATCCTGAATCGTGTTCAGGAGAGCCGTGCCCGGCTGGAGGTCGAGATCCGCAAATTGCTGCACGAGGTGAGCCGGATCGCGGAACAAGCCTTGATGCGTGCCCGCAAGGTCAAAGAAGAAGGTGAACCGGCGATCGAAGCGGAACTGTCGCGCCTCGATCACTTGGAGCACGAGGTGGATGCTCTCCGCGAAACTGCGCAGTCCCAAGCTCGCGCCTAACGATCTAAGTTCTTTTTTAATGCTCAGCAGCTTGTGGCAGGCACGCCTCAGGCTTTATTGCTTCGGGAGTCGTAAAGACCTCACGGTACAAATCTTCCCCATAACTAGTCTCGAGAGGCTGCCCTTCCGTAAGCCGGAAGGTTCGCGTTCCATCCGGTTGTCGTTCTGCACGAAGGAACAGCGCACCATTGTCCCCCATTTCGAAGAAGCCACGAGCGAATTCATAGAGGTGCGTAACGTAAAAAGCCTTCATGCCTTTTTCCAGCAAGGCGCGCACAATTTGTGTCGCAATCTCGGACCCCTCGCGGTCATTGGTGGCAGCGAAGGACTCATTGAAGAGCAGAAGAGAATTCGGACTCAGATGTTCGACGATGTCGCTCATTCTGGCAAGTTCTTCGTCGAACTTTCCACTCTTCATGGTGGCGTCTTCTTCCCGCTTGTAGTGGGTGAACAACGCCGGGCTAAGTTCTGCCGAAAACGACTCGGCGCTCACAAACATGCCGCATTGCATCATCAGTTGGGCCAGCCCGATGCTTCGGAGGAATGTGGATTTCCCACCCTGATTCGCTCCCGTGATGATCACTAGATTCTTGCCCTCCGCGTTTGCCGAGTTGGCAACCACGGCCTGCTGCATCGTGAGCAAGAGGCAGAGATCGTATAACCGCTCGAACCGATGACCGCGTTGCCCGATCGGCTTCGGCACCGGTAAGCAGCTTGGCATTCCTCTCGACGAGATTTGCTCGTGGAGGTTCAGACAGCCAACATAAAAGGCCAACTCGGTGCGCAGCGCCTTGAAGAATCCCAGCACGTGATCGGCGGATTGCGCGAGCGCCCGGGCAACGCGGGCAATTCCGCGGCTGCGCATCTCCGATAGGATTTTCCCCCCAGCTTCGTCGCGCGGATCAAGACGGAAGCTATAGGATACCGGCGCTTTGCCGAGCAATCGGTCAAGCCAGTTGGGTTCCTTGCGGTGTGCCTTGCGCAGCATATAGTGCGTACCTTCGTTGTTTTCCCCGAGTTCGGCGCTCAGCAAAGCCCCCCTACGGAATTTCAACTCCTGCAAGTGGCTCTTGATTTCGTTCAGGTATTCCTCGTTGAGTTCGGCACGGACCATGGCAAACAACGACTGAAATCCTTCCGACTCAAATCCGGCGGCGTTCTCTTCCGCTATGGTGCGCAGCCGCCGCAGGACCTTCAAGGACGTTTCCATTAGATCTACGGAACCATAAAGCATCGAACTGGGATACGCGCTCGAAGTGCTCCACCACTGTCTCCTGACTTCCTCTCCGATCGCGGTCATGAGGTCATAGAGGCCCCGCACAACAGCAGGTTTCCTCAAGCAATCGGCCAAGACTGCTTGGCGGTAAAGAACCGTGTCCATGTCGTTATGCAAGGCAGTCAGGATCGCCTGTTGTACAACTGCCCATACATATTCGTCTCCGGCGGCCATGGCGCGAAACAGGGTGTCCAGTTCGAGGTCTTGGACCAGAGATGGGCCGTTCCAAAGCAAAGTGCGGAGCAGAGCGGCGCGGTCCACCTCCTGCCGACGGTACCTGTTATCGGGGAGTTGATACAGATCGAAGTCACGGTTGCGGTCGAGGAGAAGAACTTTCATGGGCGAATCCTCTCTTTCAACTGTTCATAGGTGACTCGGTATTTCTCTGCAATGGCGTGGGCATACGCCAAGCCATCCGCCGGACGACGTTCCACTTTGTAGGTACGAATCGCCGGATTCAATGGGTCCACCGTACTGGTTGCGCTTACCGTCTTCCGACTGAACGATGCCAGTTCATCCAGAAATGTGACCCAAACTCCAAGCACATCCAGTTCGCAAATCTTCGCCATGACTTGTCTGCTTAAAAAAAGAGCGTCCTGCAACGTGGTCGACGAGAAGACTTCGTTCATCACGACAATGCTGTTCGGGGTTGCATCATCAAGAATCTGGCGAATCCGGACCAGGTCGTTATGCAGCTTGCCACGCAGATTAGCGATGGTTTCCTCGCGTTCGAAATGGGCGAACAGCCGATCGCAGAGGAATAGTCTCGACGCTTTGCCGGGGACCGGACAGCCCAAACTCGCCAGATAGTGAAGTTGGCCAAACATACGCGCAAACGTAGTCTTCCCTCCCTGGTTCGGGCCGGAGACGACGAACAGCCTTTCCGCGCCTGCGAGGAAAAAGTCGTTTCGGACCACCGCAGCATTCTCTCGGATCAATTTGCCGGCAAGCGCGAGGTCGAACGCGTCGCTACCCTCGATCTCTTTCGAGCTAGCCGACAGCTCCGGCAGGCAAAAGCTCAGACCGGAGCGGCGCAGGGTATCAATGTAGGTGAGGTAGGCGACATAAAACTGAACCTCGCGATCGAAACGCGCGATTGTATCGTCAAGATAATCTCGATGAGAGTCGCTAAACTCATCCAGGGCCCGGAAAGTGTCGGGATAGAGCACGGCGACACCATCGAGAATCTGGGCCTGTATGTGATTCATGCCATCCCGGATGGGCACCTTGATTTCATGCTCTCGGGCCGCTCCCCGGCGAAACTTGCTGAAGGTCTCCTCTACCGTCGTGCTGTAGTCGTCCTCTTCTTCATAGTGGCGAACCGTGACTGAGTCGTCTTTAAGGAGCAAGCAATATCGAATTTGTGACAACTCCGATATGAGCGTTTGTCCGTCCGAAACGAGTTTTCGGAACACGTCCGATTGGACGTATTGCGCCAGGTAGTGCTGGAATCCGCGCAATCCTTGCGATTGCAGGCAAAGGTCGGTCAGCTGCAGAGACAGAGATTGAACCGCCTGATAGTAGATCTCCGCCGCGCCGAGAAATCCTCTTTCGATGGCATAGGGGAAATAGAGATCATTTGCCTGTTTGAGACGTTCACGCATCGCCTTCATCTGCGCGGAGAACGATTGAACAGCATTCAGTGCCCGCGCATTTTCCAGGTCGCGATAGACATCCTGACGATAGGACAACTGCGAGAGATCGTGGAGCGGGGCGTAGAAGAAAGGCGCGAGATTATAATCCTTCCACTTCTCGGTGATCGTCTGAACGACCTGATCTAGAAAGAGGTCCTTAAAGAAATCGGGAACCGGCTGTTGGTCGACACTTCTGCCTGTCTCCCTACTCTCAAATAAAATGCTGTGGAACTGCTCGTCGGCATTGGGCGCTGCCGGACGCTTCTCTACATCGATCATGTGCATGTCTTCGCTAAGGCAAGTCCCATTGGGTCTCGTTTCACTCATAAAAGTCCCGGGGCATAGGGAGTTCGAGAATCTGACTGCCGTTCCGGAGACGAAGTTTTTTCGATGTGTAATCGAACATCTCACCCTGCGCTGCTTGTACCCCATACTCCGGCGCACGAAAGTACGCATACCCAGACAACATCGTTCGGCCAAGAAAAAGCGCCCACAACTCCGCCGGCAAATGTCCTCGGATGCCGACAGTGTGCAGTCTACTTTTCGGAAAGATTGCTCTCAGAGCCATCGCTATCTCTTTATCCTTCCTCTTACTTCCTACCATGCATTCTCAGAGTGCCAGGCGAGCCGAAAATCGATATAAAGCGGCGAAGTCTTGACGTATCCATTCAGCCGGTACTTGGGACCCTTCGCCATTCGAAGCATTTTCAGAATCACGCCTGGAGAGCCCTGGCTCAAATCAACAACGCGCTCAAGAAAGTCTGGCAGGTTAGTTGCCCAAAGATCGATTCGACGCGCGATCTCCTCTGCAAACTGGGTCGCCTCCGCGCGGCCAAAATTTGAGAGCCGCATGCGCTCGGCGCGCAACGGGAACATCCGCGTCAGA
>DATJNC010000029.1:0-6106 GCA_035508395.1 Terriglobales bacterium
CCGATCCTGCCCTGACCCGCGATCTTGCCCTTGCCCTGTTGAAGCGCGTCGACCTGCCTGCCGAGGTCCTCGAAGAAATCAGCAAGAATCAGACTTTGCACAAGCAGCGTCAGGTAAAGTTCGCGCTCGCCTCCCATCCGCGAACGCCGCGCCACATCTCCGTTCCCCTGGTTCGCGAACTCTATACCTTCGACCTGATGAGAGTCGCTTTGTCGCCGACGGTGCCCGCCGATATAAAGAAGACTGCCGACAAGGCGCTGATCAGCCGCCTGAAAACCATTACTGTGGGTGAGCGTTTGACATTAGCCCGTCGGGCGTCGGGCCGGATTGCCGCTGCCTTGTTGCTCGACCCCCAGCCAAGGGTCATGAGCACCGCGCTAGACAACCCCCGCTTGACCGAGGTTTCTGTTACCGAGGCCGTCCTCAAGTCGGAAGCTGGTTGCCTGGTGCAGTCCGTCTCGCATCATCCAAAGTGGTCCTGTCGTCGAGATGTGCAGACTGCGCTATTGCGTACCGAACATCTCTCTCTCGCTCGCGCTTTGGCTTTTGAGCGCAATCTTCAATCCCCGGTAGAGTCCGCCTAGCGGGTTTATACGCGAGAAAAGCAAGCTAACTTATTGAAATTGAAATACTTTACTCGTAAGTCCTCATTTCTCAAAGACCTGGCGTGAGCCGCTTTCAAGACCGAGTCAGGGGGGTCTAAAGCGCGGTCTGAAAATCCCCCATTCAGACCGTGATCAACATCCGCAAGGCGAGGATTCTTATTCGGGCGAGAAGTGTAGTTCGATCAGTTCCTTGGATTCTTCCGGTCCAGCGACATACTTCCATTTCAATACCGCATCTTCCGCGGCCTTGAGCAGAACCGGACTTCCTCCCACAGGCTCGGTCATCTTGACCGTGCCATTGGGAGCAACCACCGCAACCAACCGAACCGTCCCGGTGATGCGCATCTGCTTGGCCAGCTCCGGATAACTTGGCATGACGCGGTGAGCGACCTTGCGGCCATGCTCAGGCGTGTCGAGATCCTGCGCAAGTGTCGCCGGAAGCAAGGCCACGAGGAACAAGGAAACGAGAATCGCGTATCGTGCTTTCGTCGAACGGGTCGTCTTCATGGGAAGTAGCTCGCAAGACTTAATCTGCGCACAGTGTATGCGGAGAAGCTTCCACTCCCGGGGGATTAAGCCCAACGGAGGATTACGAAGGTCATGGAAAAGGTGACTAATCGTCACGCTCGGGGCTGTGCGAGAAGAACAAGTCGGGTTCTGCGTTCGCTTGATGGACGATGCAAGCCGCGGCGCGGATTGTCAGTGAAGGGTTCCACAATGTGAACACTGTGTGATTGCGGTCACTTCGCGCTGTGACTGCACCTACCGCAGCTGTATGATGGGCGCGCAATACTCCTGCCAGTACGAAGGAGTTTTGATATGGCAACGCCCGCGATCATCTGGAGAAATCCCAAAGCCATCAGTCGCCGCAGACTATGGAACCGCGCGCGCCACGACGAAGCCTCCACTTTGTTCATCGTCGTCCGCTCGGGCGAGCGTGACAGCGAGTGGGAAGGCCTGCCCAATCTCGAGATGATCGGAGGCGGATGCGACAAAGCGAAGGGAAGCGCGACGCGCAGCGCGCAATCGCGCGGATAGCCTTCCTGAGTCCGAATATTGGCCGGCACCCGCACTAGCCACCAACTACCTGCCTCTGTCACACTGAATCCCATCCATGGGAAAGATTCACGTCCTACCTGAACGAGTCGCCAACCAGATTGCGGCAGGCGAAGTCGTGGAGCGCCCGGCATCTGTCGTCAAAGAACTGCTTGAGAATGCGCTCGATGCGGGAGCAACGCGGATTCGCATCAACGTTGAAGCGGGTGGGAAGAAGCTGATCCAGATTACGGACAACGGTTGCGGCATGGTGCACGACGACGCCATGCTGGCGTTCGAGCGCCATGCAACCTCGAAGATTAAAGATACCGACGATCTGCTGAGCATTGCGACCCTCGGATTCCGCGGCGAGGCGCTGCCCTCGATCGCCTCAGTCTCGCGGCTGCACCTCGAAACACGCGCCGAAGAAGAGGCAGCCGGTACTGTTATCGAAATCAATGGCGGCAAGATGATTCGGGTGGAAGAAGCGGGTCTGCCGCTCGGCACCTCGGTCACGATCCGCGATTTGTTCTTCAATACGCCGGCGCGGAAGAAGTTCCTGCGCTCGGAATCCACGGAACTCTCCCATATCGCTTCTCTGGTCACGCACTACGCCCTGGCGCATCCGGAGAAGCACTTCGAACTGCATTCGTCGACCAACGCCTTACTTGTCGCTCCGCCGGTGGGCGACCATCGCGAACGCGTCTATCAGGTATTCGGGCGCGAAACGCTCGATCAGTTGATATCGGTAGCCGCAGTACAACCGCTGGAAAGGGTCGGATTGCCGCAGCCTCCGCCGTGGCGCCGCGACCCCGAGGAACAACTGGAAAAACGTGAGCCCGGAGATGTGCGGCTGCACGGCTTCGTTTCAAAGCCGGAGATTCAGAAACTCAACCGCAACTCCATCTTCATCTTTGTGAATGGGCGGCTGATCCGTGACCGGTTGATTCAGCACGCGCTGACCGAGGCGTATCGCAACATCCTGCCGCCGACGGTTTACCCGGTCATATTGCTCTTTCTAGAGATGCCAGCGGCTGAGGTCGATGTGAACGTGCATCCCTCGAAGACTGAGGTTCGCTTTCGGCAACAAACGGTGGTGCACGACTTTGTGCGTGACGCGGTGCGCGAGACGCTGATGAAGGCGCGGCCCGTGCCGCAGTTTTTGGCGGAGATCAACGCGCAGCCAACGGCGAGTCCGGGCTTGACGCCGGGTGCTCGCGGCAGCGACGGAGGTCAGCAGGCACAGTGGAGGCACCTCTACGAGCCCGCGCAGGGGGGATATGCGCCGCTTGGCGCCCGGACAGGCGAGGCAGGCTTCGCGCTGCAGCCGCCACCAATTCCGCCCGCGACAGCCCGGTTCGCATTCGAGGGAGGGGTTGCCGTCGAAGCCAATGCTGCCGTCTCGCTTGCGCGGGCAATTGAGCCGGCCGTTCCCGATCATGGCTGCGCGCCTCCGATCGAACCTGAAGCGCAAACTCCTCCTACCCTCGAGTCGCTACGAACGTTGAAAGCGCTGGGCCAGATTCGGAACTCGTTCATTCTGGCCGTGAATGAAGACGGGCTCTGGATCATCGATCAGCATGTAGCCCATGAGCGGGTCTTGTTTGAGCGAGTGCTGCGGCAACGGTCAGCGCAGAAAGTGGAAAGTCAGCGGCTCCTGATGCCGGTGGTAATCGAACTCACCCCGGCGCAGCAAGCGGTGTTTAGCGAAATAGCCGCCGAGCTGGAGAGGAACGGATTCGAGGCGGAGCCTTTCGGGTCGCGCAGCGTGGCGGTTAAGGTTGCGCCGGCGGGAATTGATGCGGCGCAGGTCGAGCACATGCTCCACGAAATTCTTGAGCAGCTCACGCGTGAAGACCAGCAACTGAACCTGGAGGCATTGCGCACGCGAATTGCGGCCTCGATCGCGTGTCACGCGGCGATCAAGGTCAACATGCCGCTCGAACAGAACAAGATGCAATGGCTGCTGGAGGAATTGGCCAAGACGCAGCACCCGATGACTTGCCCTCATGGGAGGCCCGTTGTGCTCCGGTACACCATGACCGAGATTCAGAAGGCGTTTAAACGGATCTAGGTCTCCGAATTGCGCCAGTGTGTTCTAATCAACCAATCATGACCGAAGTGGAACTCCTGCAGGCGCGCAGCCAAAAGTGGCATCTCGAGGGCCAGCCAGTTCGGACGCTCGAGCAGGCGCGCGTTTTCTTGGAGTCAGTCGGCTTTTGCCTGATGTACCCGACGCGGCCTGCGGTGCTGGTGCCGACATTTGTCGGAGCCTGGGTCGGAGGCGACGACCGGCTTCCCTTGCAGCAACATGCCTACGCCGATCCGCGGGCCAAAGAAGCTACAAATCTCATGGTCCGCGTCTTGCGCGAGAAGGCTGCCTACGAAGCGCCGCTGTTTGATGAAAACAACGCCTTTCTGTTGGCCGCGCGTGTGTTTCCCTTCTTCTATGCGCTGGTGGGAGAGCGCAATCCGAAAGTTGCGCCGAAGGCAACCACGCGCTCCGGATATTCGCAGCTGGCGTGCGATGCATTTGCCATCATCCGCAAGCATGGTCCCATCTCAAAAACCAAGCTGGGCGAACTGCTCGCCGGCGGGCTCTCAACCGCGGCGCTCGACCGTGCTCTTGGCGAGCTCTGGGCCAAGCTGCGCGTGACGCGGGTGGATTATTCGCCCGAAGAAGGCTCGGTGTGGGATGAACTGGAGCGCTGGGCGCCCGATAAAGTATGGGAGGGCGTGAGCGTCTCGGTCGCCGAAGCGCTTTCTGCATTGCTTTCAAAGTATCTGGATTGCGTGGTGGCCGCGGAGCAGGAAGAGGTTGAAAAATTCGTCTCCAATTTTGTTCCCCGGTCGAAAGTGAGAGAGGCGATTGGCGCATTGCTCGCGGCCCGTGAGTTTAGTTTTGCGCACGTGAGCGGAAAATCGCTCTTACAAGTGACTCCAAGAAAAGAACCATACGTGATGCGACCAAGAGCGCACCAGGTACCCTGATCTCACTGGCTCTTGGAATTCTCGAAGCGATATTAGTTTGATTCGGATGTGAACCGATCATCATTCTTTTCGTTGATCTGTGTACAATGCTGCTTCCGGGATGACTGACTCCTCCACACAAGGACTCATCATTGCTATCGACGGACCGGCAGGCGCGGGTAAGAGCACTGTGGCCGCGCGGGTTGCCCGCAAACTCGGTTATATCAACCTGGAGAGCGGCGCCATGTACCGGGCTCTCGCATTGAAGGCAATCGAGTGGGATGCCGGGTTCGACGACGAGGCCGCGCTGCTGAAGCTGGCCCAGGAATCGAGGATCGCGCTGGAACCAACCGTCAGCGGCAATCGCGTACTGCTCGATGGGCGAGATGTATCCTCGCGCATTCGTGAGCGAGATGTGACCGAAGCGGCGTCGAAGATTTCCGTTCATCCGAGGGTGCGCGAGTGGATGGTTGCACGCCAGCGCGAAATGGGACTCGGAGGTGGCGTGGTAATGGAAGGCCGCGACATCGGCACAAAGGTTTTTCCGGATGCCGACCTGAAAATCTTTCTCGATGCCGATCCGGTGATACGGGAGCAGCGCCGGCTTGATCAGCAGAAAATTAAGGGTGCCTCCGCTGAATCCATGGCTGCGGAGCTGCGGGAGCGCGACCGGCGCGATCGCACGCGCGCCGCCTCTCCGCTGGTGGCCGCAAGCGACGCCGTGGTCATTGATTCAACGCATTTGAGCGAGGATCAGGTGGTCGAACGAATTGAGCAGATGGCCGAGGAGACGCTGTCAGAAAAAAAATAAGCTATTCGCTCACAACCATTTGGAATTGCAGTCGAAACAGGATGGCAATCCCAGGAAAGAATTTGGCCAGCCGAGGAATAGCGCTTGCACTTCTGATTTCACTTTTCGCAGGAAAGCTCCACTCACAAACATCCGCAACATCCGCACCAGATAAACAAAATACCGACTGGCCGCTGGCCTTGGCCGCCGATAGCGGACTTTCCCAGACAAAGCTCGAGGCAATGGCCACCGACATTCGTGCGGGAAAGTTTGTGAAGATCGGAAGTGTGCTGGTGGGCCGTCACGGGAAGCTTGTCTATGAAGGCTATTTCGATGGCGACGCCGCCTCTCTGCGCGATACGCGATCGGCCACGAAGAGCATCACCGATATATTGGTGGGAATCGCGATCGACCAGCATAAGCTGAGCGGCGTTGATGCGAAGGTCTTCGAAGTTTTACCAGAGCATGCTCGCAAGGCGCAGAATCCCGACCCGAGAAAGTCGGCGATCACGGTCGAAGATTTTCTGACCATGAGTTCGCCGCTTGAATGCGACGATTGGAACGACGCCTCGCGAGGAAACGAAGAGCGCATGTACCTGGTGGAAGACTGGGCGCAGTTCATTTTCGATCTGCCGATTCGCGGACGAATGCGTGTCGGCGAAAAACCGGAAGCGCCGCCGTTTGGACGCTATTTCAGCTACTGCAC